>JAUWQU010000160.1 GCA_030610965.1 Phycisphaerae bacterium | reverse complement strand
CCTGTGCGCGCAGCGCATGCGCAGCGCCGATTGCGGAAACCGCCCCGAATCCGGCTGGCGATTGCTCCGCCCATGAGCCCGGTTCATGGTGCCCGGTGCGGGTTGCGGCGGGGCTTATCGCGGCCGGGCTGGCGGCGGGTTCGCGCGGGGGCCGAGAATGAGCCCCGCCAGAACGGGCACAGCGCGCCCTGGAGCGACGAATGGCCCCCGCGACGACCCGACCCCCGGTCGCTGGCGTTGCGGCCGGCAGGAGGGCACGCACAACCAACAAGGCCGGGCGACGTACCCGGCCCATAAGCAGGCCCAGGCCGTGTTGCAGCACGGTCGGGGCGAGCATTACAAGGGAGTGTGAGACAATGGCTGGAAGGATCGACAAGTTCTTGAAGGAGCGGCTCCAGGCCGCTGGCCAGTGGCAGACATTCCAAGAGCGGCGGGACGAACTGAAGGCGCAGGGCTACAGCGCCGACGACGCCCGGACGGCAGCCCTGGCAGAAGTGATGCCCAAGTGCATAGACGACGGAGACGGGCCGGGCCGACAGGCCGGAGGCGACGCTTTGCCGCTTGCGTCCGCCGCCCTGGCCGGCAAGACGGCCACCGAGACCGAAGTTGCCCGCTGGGTGGCCCGCAACATCGACAACCCGGCTGCGAGCCCGGAAGACTGCCCCGACGCGTTCGCGTGGACGCTACTGCGGATGTGCCGCGAAAACCCGGCCTTCGCCCTCATGTTCGTCAAGGACATCTGGACCAAGCTACTGGTCTGGCAGGCCAAGCAGGCCGACGCCGGCGGGGCCGACGGAGAAATCGACGGTACGCCGACGCTGAAGCTGATCGAGCGGATCCGCGCGATTCGGGACGAAGCAAGTTCCGCCTCCGCGTGCTAGCACGGTGCCGGGTTGGCCTGTCTACGCTGCGGACGCTGCTGGCCAGCCCGCCATCGGCTCGCCAGCCGGCGTCGCAGCCGGCCAGAGGGGACCCAAAAAGGAAACGGGACTCCCCGGCCTTGCAGAATCTTTACCACGCCCCCGCCCGTCGCCGGCGCGGGGGAGTCAAGCTACCTCGTCTCCGGCGAATGGCGATTCTGCACTTCTCTTCGCGCAGCTCCAGGCAGACGCCTGGCTGAGTATCAGGCCAGAATGCCCGCCGCGGGATGTATGCCCCGACGATAGGCATGCTGGTGGCCCAAACGGATGAATCGAGCATTCAGCACGTGCTCATGGATGCCTTCGACCTGGGCATCGTCAACTGCCAGAACTTCGCCCGGGCCCGTGCGATCATCAACGCCCGCTTCGAAAGGCGCAACCGAAAGGGCAACTACGGATGCCGCCATGCAATGTAACAGCATGCTCAACCGGTACGCTCGCAGTGAAACTTAGTGGCCAAGGCCCCTGTTAGACATCCTCAAGTCCTGAGTACTTGAGTTCCGTAATGGCAAGACCAAATGACTTCATTGGCGGGGAGAAGTAGAACTTCGCCGCAAGGCACAAGGAGAGCCCCCTGTCTACAAGGAAGTGTTGTCCAGGCATAACCTCGACCCATTCATCCTGGGCAGTGCGATCCCGAACGTAGGGGACAACGTGGTCGCGAAAGACCTTCATCGCAGTTCTGTGCTTGAAGAACTCTCTTGGCCGAAGGACGAATGAGAAGTTGACCAGGCCCTCTTTCTTATGAAACGCTGCATCGAGCGTGAGCATCATCATTGGCCCCTGCATGACGTAATACCGTTCCTCGTAGAAACCGTCGGGAAGGGGACCGCCAAGATCAAGTTGGCTAACCACGTCATTCACACGCGTCAGCGTGTAGGGCATGGCCTGCTTCAGGAGATCCGGTGTGCGCAAGTTTCGAAATCGCTCAAGGGCGATCGAGAAGAGCCCCATTGACAGACTCAAGGTGGACCACTCATTCATGATATGTCCTCAGTAACTGAAGTTGGCTTGAGTGTCGGTGCTGGCAGCATCCCGCCCATCTCGACTCGATGTACCACCGCGTCCAGATCGTCCTCGACCGGCCCCGGCTCCTCCTCCTCGATCAGATGCCACGTCCTTTCCGCCTGCTCCATCAGATCGTTCGGCGGTGCCGCCCGCCTCTCCAGCTTCTCCCCCCAATCCTCCATCGCCCTCTCGTCCAGAAGTCTCGCCAGCAGTTTCTCCACCCCCTGCTTCTTCAGTGCTGCCAGCATCCGTGGCCGAAACTCCGCCCACTTGGCCAGCATCCGAATCTGATCCCGACCCCCGACTCCCAATTCGTACTTGTGGTCCTTTTTGGCTTCCGCCCTGATCCGATTTGCTATCGTCTGCATGTCCATCGGTCGCTCGCGATTTCTGCCGGCCTCTTCAGCAAGATCGATCCGGTACTGTTGCAGGTACGGACGGATGCCCGAGCCGAAGTTGCTCACGGCCCACCGAACGAAGTCCTCCAGGCTTTGGCCGGCGGCCACGAACTGTCGGTAGGCCACCTGGAAGTGCGGCATTGCCTTGGCGTACGTCTCCTTGTCGAAATCTATCGACCCTAACTGCGCCATCAGAGAATCCGGCATAGAGATTATCCGAGGCATCTTGGCCAATGTCGAATCCGTCACAATAGGCGCGGCGGGGTGAAGGGGCGAGCCCCTTGGCTTGAAGTCAGAGGGTACCGCACCGAGGCTTCCTGATTCGAAGTACCTCGCGAGGTCGAACGCGATCTTGACCCATCGGCCTTCCTCAGTCCATCCGTCGGGAAGGGGGGCGTTGGTGGCTTCAAGAAGATAGATCAACGTTGGCTTGACTGCGATTGCTGCGGCGGCAACGTAGCTCTCCTGAATCCACCGGCCAAGTCCCATCGCGCTCAGGCGTCTGTAGTAGGCCTCGATGTCATCGCGTGTGGCGCCGTAGTGCTCAAGGATCGCTCTGGTCTCTCCGTCAGAACAAACAAGATCGAACAACTCACGTTCAGCCTTCTTACCGTCCGACGGTTCCTGACTAATGACTTGCTCAGCCAAATCTGCTATCGAATGCGGCATTCCGATACGCCGCATGATGCGCATGAGTTTCCAATTCTTCGCCAGAGTGCTGAAAATCCCCATGGTCGCCTCATTTCCTTTGCGAGTAGTCGGCTTGCCTTGGCTGGCAAGGTTCACCGAGGGCTCGCCCCAAAGAAAAGGGGAGCCGCCGGCTACTACCCCGACAGAAGGCCCGCAACAGGCCCGTAGACGGAGATTCACCAGCAGGCTCCCGAACTGGGAGCCTGCCAAGTGGATCGCCCCGTCTACATTCTGAGTGTTGCGGTTCTCTGTCGGTGCGAACGCTTGGTCAGACCAAGTTCAAATTGTCACGGGGCCTGCCCCTTGGCAGGTATTCTCCGCTCAGCTATTGTCGGCTACTTCCCGCTGAAAGTCCACGGCTCGTTCGACGGCGAAGCGGGCTATTGCCCGAAGCCGGGCGATGCCAGCAACTCTGATATCCTCGCACGAGCTATGCGGGAATTGCGGTGTGGCGGCGGGGCCGCGCCACTTGGCCGGAGCATTGCAGGCCAGAATGCGCCGCTTGCGGCCTGCAACGGACTGTGTTAAGCTGCCGGGGTCATGGATGACCAGATAGAACAACGGAAGGCCGCATTCTGGAAGATCACTCACGATTTCGGCGAATGGGCACGTGAACACGAGGACTTCGTTCCTGATAACGTTCGCGCGTACGCTTTTGATCCCGACAATACGCCTTCTGTCTTCAAGTCCTTCGCCTACATGGTTCGGTTCCACGATGAGATGCTGAACAGCCATCCTGCCCGTGCTCGCAAGGAAGGGCTCACCGGTCCACTAGCCCCGCACTTCGAGACAGGCGGTCTGGAACTGAAGGCAGAGATCGAGTTCGCAACTCTGTTCCTATGCACGTCTCTGCCGTTCCAGTGCAGCCAACCCAAGGGACGGAGTAAGACCGCGAAGCACTGGCGGGCAGTCGCGAAACACTACGACATCCGCCGCAACCCCGATGGAGACCTACAACTCGTCACATCGCTTCGGGCCGTGGAGATATTCGCAGTCTCACGGACGACGATTCGCCGAGCGGTGGACGATGGCCGGTTGACGGACCATCGCCCCCCAGGGCGCGCACCCAACTCGCCCCTTCAACTGGACGTGGCTGAGCTGGCCAGTCTTTGGAACCCCAAGTAGTAGCCGCCCGTTGTCCACGTGCCGTCGCCCATCACTCGGCTGGAACCGGGATCGACGGAACAGGATACATCCCGGAAGACGTGACCTTCCAGACTTCGCCTGTCTTCCGATCCAGTCGGTAGCTGGCGGTGTATTTGAAGGCGCTACTACCCCATAACGTGGTAATCATCTGATACCTTGCATCCGCGCTGGCATGGCCGACGCACCATCCAATCGCGGCTGACGCGACTACTGCAAGCACAAGAACGACCAACAAGAGCCCCTGGTGTTTCAGCATGGCGAGTCTCCCTTCACTGCCACCGTAATACGCCTCCCCGTGAATGTCAAGACAACCGAAAGCCAGCCGGGACCTCTGCGTCTCTATTCCCTGAGTGCTGTCAGCGCGCTCAAAGTGAGCGCACGCTCACCATTCCTTTGACGCCCCTGGCTGCCTGCTTTATTCGTGTCGGTGTCACGGGCAATAAGGGTCCGTTGGCGACACAAAGTTCGAAGTAAGGAGTTCGCAATGTTTTCAAGGACGAAGAATGTTGAGGCTGGGCGCACTGCCCAACACGGGAAAGTTGGCGAAAGGCTCTCGCCTTCGCTGTTGATCGATCAGGCGGAGGCATGTCGCCTGTGTGGGGGAATCAGCCCCCGGACCCTGCGCCGCTTGGTGGACCGCGGCGCGGCTCCCCGGCCAGTCCGCTTGGCAAGGTGCATCATGTGGGTTCGTGCAGAAATAGAGGCATGGTGCGCCGATGGGTGCAGGCCGGTGAGGAAGGGAGTATAGAGCTATGATTGCCATAGAAGAATGCCCCCCGCTGGCACGGGGGGCGGTTCAACAACGTGAGTCGATCTCCTGCGTAGGCGTTCGCTCTTACAGCAGACTACCCGAATGGCTCCGTCGATGCCAAGCACGAAATCGCGACGACGGCGGCAACCTCGATCCGCCCCGCAAGACCGGAACGCCGGCCGGGGGTGCTGGGGGCTCCGAACCGCCCCGCGGACCTGGCCGGCCAGTGGTGCAAATCCCGCCGGAATTGGGCGACGGTATGCTCTTGTACGATCTCGACACGGCGTTCTGTCGTCGGGTCATTGTCCGCTGCGATCAACTGCAATTCGTGGTCGAGCAGATCGAGGCGTGCTGCCAACATCCAACCAAGGACGGCTGGTGTTTTCCACCTATGATCCTCGACAGTGAGGACGATCTTGGCGTGGTGGTCTTGCCCCAGACTTCACCTGAACCCTACGGCCCGTTCCAGACGGGGCCGGGAGGCTTCGATTTCTCCGCGCCCGGGGCTGTGGAACGTTGGCCCGAGTACGTACAGTGGCTCCGGGATGCGGGGGTGAAGACATTTCCCGACGTTCTGCCTGAACCTTTTCGCCAGTTCCAGTGTACCCCCACGCTCGTCTACGGCGGGGCGTTGCGGTTCCCTGGCCCCTTCGAGGCCGGGTTCTGCTGGGAGCGATACATCCAGACGGCCAAAGACGTGCTGGCCATGCTCAGTCCGGCGGTCTTGGCCCGTTGGACGGTCGGTTACAACATCGAGGATGACAAGAACCTGTGCAACCGCTTGGCGGATCTCCGTAGCGAGGTCGCTTGGGCTCGCACGCGGCCTGAACTCCTAGAGGCCATCGGCCGGCACTGGGACGTGTTCCGCGAGGCCGACAGCCAGCGAGACGCCCCGAAGATTCTGGTGTGGTACGGTGACGGGCGTCTCGATGATCCTGACTCCGCATACGCTCGCGACTGGAACTGTCGTCAAGACGAGTTGGAAGCCCTCGCCGCCCAACACGCCGAAGCGATCCGCGAGCGGGACGCCGCAGAGCGGGCCGCCCGGGGTCTCGGCGAGCTTGGCTCTCCTTGGGTTGACGATGACGACGAGCCTCAGCCGCCCGGCGCTCCTGGCGGCGACAGCGGCCCCACCCCTGCTGGCCAGTCAGGCGGAGCAGCCGCTTTGCCCCCGGTTGCCAAGGAGCCCAGCCCCACGTCAACTGAAACGGCAGAAAAATCGCCCGATAGGGGCAAGTCCCTGGGCGAGCGGCTGAAAGATGCTGTCGAGACGATCCTGGCTGATGTCAAAGGTAAGGATCATCTGGCCGGCCTTACGTATTTCAGCAACACGTTGTATGTTGGACTTCGCCAACGTCGAGGCGAGCTTGGGCTTGGTCTAAAGGTCATCCCTGTGGCCGACCTGGCGCGGCCGACAGACGGCGGCCATGAGGAACTGCTCAAGCGGCGATTTCTGTGCCGGGGCGGTGCCGCGGTGCTGGTTGGCCCGAGTGGCGTGGGCAAGTCGAGTTTCATCATGCAGGCCAGTCTGCTCTGGTCTGTGGGCGAACCCGCCTTTGGTATTGAGCCCGCGCGGCCGCTACGGATCATCATCTTTCAGGCCGAGAATGATTCCGGCGACATGGCCGAGATGCGGGACGGCGTGCTGTATGGCCTCGCTGATGTCCTGGCGCCTGCCCAGCGTGACGAGGCCGTGAAGCGGGTCCACACGGCCCACGTGACGACGATCACGGGAGATCGTGTTGGGGCCATGCTGAGAGATTACGCTCGTGGGTTCGACCTGGCGGTCATTGATCCGCTCTTTGCGTTCGTGGGCGGCGATCTGATGAAGGCGCGGGACGCATCGCACTTCCTTCGGGAAGTGCTGGCTCCCGTGCTCATCGAGCTGGACATCGGGTTGATCCTGTCCCACCACACCAACAAACCGCCTCGTGGCGTCGAGAAGGTCGAGTGGCACGGGTCCGATCTGGCCTACCTGGGAGCGGGTAGCGCCGAACTGACCAACTGGCCGAGGGGTGTGGTGGCCATCCGGAGCATCGGACATGATAGCATCTTCGAGCTTCGGGCCGCGAAACGGGGCAAGCGCCTGGAGTGGAAGGCTGCCGACGGCAACCTTACGCCGGCCCGGCTGATCGGGCACAGCTCAGACGGGATAATCTACTGGCGAGAGGTCGCGGACAACGAACTGCCCTCAGTTGAGGAATCTCGCACCGTCGCGCCGACCTGGACAAGCTGCACTGCCGAAGCGGTCGAGATGGCCATGCAACGGGTCTGGAAGCTTGGTGAGTTCCAGAAGGCGATCCGCGAAAGTTTCGGCCTCTCGGAGAACGCCGCACGCCCGTTGCAGAAATTCGTCGAGCAGAGCGAGGGCGTCATTAAACTGCGAGGCCCGAACAAGGGCGATGCCCCGCTGTACCTGATCGGTCCGGAAGAGGTAGTCCGCAAGGAAGTGGCTCGCCTGAAGCAGGAAGCCCAAGCCGCCAGACAGGGCAAGCTCCCCAGTTGATAGAGGTGGTGCAGGTGCTTGGAGAGGTGGTGTTCAGGGCACCGTACAAGGCACTGGTGAGGTGGTGGATGGAGCCCCCCCTATAGGGGGGCTCCCACCACCCACCACCTTGGGCCGGTTCGAGGCACCCACCTGGCGGAAGGTGCTGGAGGCACCTGGCCAAGAGGCCGGGGGCTACGAGTCCCCCCGTGGCC
>JAUWQU010000332.1 GCA_030610965.1 Phycisphaerae bacterium | reverse complement strand
CCCGCCGTTTTTGCTGCGCCTGAAGTCTGAAGTCTGAAGCCTGAAGCCTTCCCCCTGAAGGCTTCAGGCTACAGGAGAAGAAACAGTGGCCGGCAGTCGCGAAGCTCCCGCCGTTTTTGCTGCGCCTGAAGTCTGAAGTCTGAAGCCTGAAGCCTTCCCCCTGAAGGCTACAGGCTTCAGGAGAAGAAACCGTGGCCGGCAGTTGCGAAGCTCCCGCCGTTTTTGCTGCGCCTGAAGCCTGAAGCCTGAAGTCTGAAGCCTTCCCCCTGAAGCCTTCCTCCTGAAGCCTCTGTCTCGTGCATCGGCCGGGTAAAGCGCAGGCTGCCAGAAAGGAAGGTCGGTCACAGGGTAACCACACGCTGGGCCTCGTGTTGAAAACACTGCCGAGCGAAGGCATAATAAGGCATGTCTGTCGCAGTTGTGATATTGTCGGACTATAGCGCCGGAATTCCCAAGACGATCCCCGGGCCGGCCGGGCTTGAGTGGAATATCGCATTTGGCGTGAATGCTACATCTACTTCCAACAGGAAAGGGAATCACAAAATGATTACGCGCGCAAACCGGATGACGGGGCTGTTGGTGCTGGCGGTGCTGGCCGCGGTGGGCTTTGCGCAACACGCGCCGGCCGCCCAGCCGGGCAAGAGCCCCGTTAAGGTATTCATCCTTGCCGGGCAGTCGAACATGGAAGGCCATGGTGTCATAAAGGGCAGGCCGGGCCAAAAGGGCACACTGGAGACCCTATCCCAAGACCCTGCCTCCGCCCCGCGATACAAGCATCTTCTGGGCAAGGATGGAAAATGGATCGTGCGCGATGATGTCTGGCTCAGCTACTACGACTATAAGGGCAAGTTGGCCATTGGCAGTTCCGCGGCCAAAAACAGCATCGGACCGGAACTCGGCTTCGGCTGGGGCGTCGGCGACTATCTCGACGAACAGGTTTTGCTTATCAAGATCGCGCCGGGCGGCGTCAGCCTGGCGGGTCCGTACCGGCCGCCGAGTTCTGGTGACGCCGGCGACCGCAAGCGAGGCCCGGGCGTCGGCGATCTGTACGCTGATATGATGTCTCGCGTGAAGAAACAGCTCGCGGACATCAAGGGCAGTTTCCCCGAATACGACGGCAAGGGCTACGAGATCGTCGGTTTCGGCTGGCACCAGGGGTGGAACGACGGATGCAGTGCGAAAGACGTCGCCGAGTATGAGAAGAACATGGTCAACTTCATCAAGGACGTCCGCAAGGATCTGGGCGTGCCGAAGCTGCCGTTTGTAATCGGCGGCAGCGGGTTCGGCGGATGGGGCCAGACCGTGGACCGCCGGCTGGGCGTAATGGCGGCCCAGAAGGCCGCCGCCGAACACGCGAAATTCAAGGGCAACGTGCTGTACGTGGAGACCCGCGGTTTCTTCCGGGACGGAGACGTCTCGCCTCGCCCGATCCGCTATCACTGGTGCTGCAACGCCGAGAGCTACTACCTGGTAGGCACTGGCATGGGCAAGGCGATGGTGGAACTGCTGGGAGGCCCGAAGGCCCCGGCCAATCCGACGGGGCCCGCCAAATAAGAAGAAGGCCCCCAAAGGACCAAGCCCATGAAAAACCGAAGAATCAGTCACCGCTGGGCCATCGCCGCTGCAATCGGCCTGCTGGCGATTTGGCATGCATGCCCTGCGCGGGCAGCCAGGGACATGCAGGCCGAGGCGGAACGGGTCGTTTCGCAATACAAGGCCGTGTTCCAGGCGCCTCCCGGGAGGACTCCCTCCCGCGATTCGGTGAGCGGCCCCCTTCTGGGCAATGGCGATCTGGGCGCCGTGATCGGCGGAAAACCGGAAGCCCAGCGGTTCTGGATCAGCAAGAACAATTTCTGGCGCCTGAGGGACGGGCATCGCCAGGGAGGCCCGCGCCTGTTCGGCGGGCTGGAAGTCAACATCGCGGCCCTGACGGGCGGCACGTATCGCATCGAGCAACAACTCTTCCCGGCGATGGCGACCGCCCGATTCACCAAGGACGCGACCACCGTAACGATGCGTTCCTGGGTTGCGGCCACGGCCGACTTCCTGATCGTCGAGCTTTCCGCGACAGGCGCGCCGGTCGAAGTGGAAACCAGGCTGTGGGCGGCGCCGGGGCGCGGCTCCAAGGAAGCCCTCGGCCGCAAGGATTCGGTCCTCTGCGCCACGAAGGCGTTCGCCGAGGGTGTGAGTATTCCCACGGCCGCTGCCTGTGCCCTGACGGTCATAGGCCCCAAAGTAACGATCCCCGAATTGGAGCCCGCGGTTGTGGCCCCCGTTCCCAATCCGCCACCCAAGAGAAGGCCGCCGCCCAAGGCCAAATCGCAGCCGGGGCCGAAGTTCACGCTTCAGCCGGGGCAGAAGGTCACCATCGCTGTGGCGATGCGGAGCTCGTTTGACGCCAAGGATCCGCTGGCGGCCGCGCATGAGATGGCCCGGGGATTGAATGAGGAAAAGGTCGGCAAACTCATTGAGCAGCACCTCCAGTGGTGGCGCGAGTTTTGGGCGAAGTCGCTGGTCGAGATCGGCGACCCGGCCCTGGAGCAGCGGTACTACCTGTCCAACTATGTCATGGGCAGCGCCAGCCGGGAACCCGATTTCCCGCCGGGCCTCTTCGGGCTGTGGGTCACGCACGACGACCCCCGCTGGGCCGGCGACTACCATCTCAACTACAACTTTCAGGCGCCGTTCTACGGACTGTACTCCAGCAACCACATCGAGCAGGCGGATCCCTACCACGCCCCGATTCTCGCTTTCATGGATCGTGGCCGAGCCTACGCGAAGAAGGCGCTGAAAATCCGCGGCGTGTACTATCCCGTGGGCATCGGCGCCAAGGGGATCGAGACCAGCCTGAGGGGGAGCGGGTGCTTCCTCGGCCAGAAGAGCAATGCGGCCTACTGCCTGGTGAACATTGCCACGCGCTGGTACTGCACGTATGACAAGGGCTACGCCAAACGGCTCTATCCTTTCGTGCGCGAAGTTGCGAACTTCTGGGAGGACTACCTGAAGTTCGAAAACGGCCGGTACGTTGTTTATAACGACTCCGTTCACGAGGGATCGGGCGCGGACTTCAATTCCATCGTATCGCTGGCCCTGGTGCGCAACACGTTCGAGTTGGCTGTGGACATGAGCAAGTCGCTCGGCGTCGATGCCGCCAGACACGCGAAATGGCGGCACATTCTGAAGAACCTCAGCGGATTCGCCACCCAGGAGAAGGATGGCGTGACTGTTTTCCGTTACACCGAAAAGGGCACCGCATGGTGGGGAGGCAACACCCTGGGGATTCAGCATATCTATCCGGCCGGGGCGATCGGGCTCGACAGCGACCCCAAGCTGCTGGAGACCTCCCGCAACACGATCCGCGTGATGAATCGGTGGATTGACGGTAACGGCATGAACAGCTTCTACGCGGCGGCAGTCCGAGCGGGCTATGACCCCGAGATAATCCTTCAGAAGCTTCGCGAGATGATCGAGAAGGTGGGCGACACCAACGGTTTCACGCGAGGCAACGTCCACGGCGTCGAGAACTGCAGCATCGTCCCCAACGCCATCAATGAGATGTTGTGCATGGGGCATCAAAACGTCCTGCGCGTCTTCCCGGTGTGGCCGAAGGACAAGGATGCCCGCTTCATGAATATCCGTGTCTGGGGCGCATTTCTGGTCTCCGGCGAGCTCAAGGGCGGCAAGGTCCTCTATGTGAAAATCCACAGCGAGAAGGGGCGGGACTGCACACTGGTGAATCCGTGGCAGCAGCAGGAAGTGGATGTCTATCTTGCCGGCAAGAAGGTCGAGGCCCTCAAGGGCGACCGCTTTGTCATGAAAACGAAAGCAGGCCAAACGGTCGTGCTGGGCCCGGCAGGCGGGGGATGCCCGATCAGCGAATGATCGGCAAACGGGATTGCCGATGTCGCGATTACTGGAGCGGCCACCCGTAAAGGTGACCGAACTCCATGGGGAGTATGCCGTGTTGCATCGAAACATAGTTTGCGGAGCGGTTCTGGCGGCCGGGCTTTTGGCGGCCGCGATAGGCTGTCAAAGCAAGCAGGAAGGCCGGCAGGTCATCCGCGTGGTTCGCAACGTCGGCGGCCGGGAGAGTTTCCGCCTCCACTGGGAGGCCTGGAAGGCGGCGTTCGAGCGTGACAATCCCGGCTGGTCGCTGGAACTTATCAACATAGGCAACACCAACGCGTCGGAGTTCTACCAGACTCGCATCGCCACCAACGATCTGCCTGAAGTAATCCAAACCTGGACGCTGACGAAGTACCTGGCCGACAACGGGCATCTGGTGCCGCTGCCGGACGAATACTACACGGAATTCGGCCTGCCGCTTCCGCCGCCGTACAAGGGCAAGCGATACACCACCATGGGCGGCCTGCAGGTGCGGGGCCTGGCGGTTAACCGCAAGATGTGGGCGTCGATCGGCGTAACGGAGCCTCCGGCCACGTGGGAGGCCCTGCTGGATGGCCTGGCCAAGCTGAAGGCGGCAGGCCACAAGCCGCTGACGTACGGCGCTCGGGAATGGCCCGCGGCCACGCCGCTGTCGATGGCGATTGCCACGAACCTCTACGAGTACCGCGGCGCGCCGGTCGATGAGCACAAGCCCTCGTGGACGCGCCGCCGGGACGCCGGCGAGGTCCGTTTCGCCACCGATCCCGTCGCTCGCAAGATCATGATGAACACGATCCAGTTCCTGACAACCTACGCGGACAAGGGCGTGCTCAGCGACGGCTACAGCGAGTCCAAGGGCGAATTCTTCCAGGGCAAGTCCGCCACGTGGATCATGGGCTGCTGGATCGGCGGCGACCTCGAGGCCAACAAGGTCCAGGTGGAGATCGAGTACTGGCCCTTCCCGTCCATGACCGGGCGAAAGCCCGCCTTCGTCACGGGCTCGTCCCTCCAGTCGGGCTGGGCTATCACCAGCACCGCCCAGGGCGACAAACAGGCCAAGGCCCTGGCCGCGGTGAAGGCGCTGTATGACCCGGAGGTCTACCAGATCTGGCTCAATGCCGAGGCGCAGCTCGCCACGGCGACCAATGTCCCGCCGGTCACCGGCCCCCATAGCGACTGGCCGGCGTCGAAGGCGTTCTACGCCAACATGGCCGCCAACACGCGGAAGTACGGCACTACCCGTGGGGCAGGCGTCAACCTGGACAATCAGCCGCCGCTGTCCATGGAAGACGCCTACATGCGAGTCATGCAGGACATCCTCACCGGCGAGCGGGACGTGGGCAAACTCCTGGGCAAGCTCGACGCAGCCTGGGAAACCGGAAGGAAAGGCGAGAAGTGACCGCCAGAGGGCGAAAGCGTTTCGGCCCTCGCCTGCGGGAGGCGCTGACCTCGGTTGTCTTCTGCGGGCCGGCAGTCGTCCTGTACTGCGGCTTCGTTATCCTGCCGACCTGC
>JAUWQU010000414.1 GCA_030610965.1 Phycisphaerae bacterium | reverse complement strand
CCTCGGCGCCAAGGTCAAGCCGGACCTCGTAATCTGGGCGGAAACCATGCTGCCGACTGCGATGAACCGCGAGATGCTCGACCTGGACATCGATTCGCTCGAGGGCGATTACCTTCGCGGCCTGGCAGCCAAGTTCGACTCCAGCTCCTGGGACCCTCAGTTCAGCGAGGAATCGCTTCGAGCATTTTTGCGACGGGTTCTGCAGCACGCCCCGCCGGACGAGCCGGACGAACTGGCCAGGCGCCAACAGGCCGACAAGGTCCTGGCCATGTCGGGTCGGCTCGGATGCCCGATCCTCGCCGGCGGCATCACGATCCACCGCAACGACGAGCCGCTTTTCCGCAAGGACGAATGGCTGGTGCGAAACGGGGCCGTGTGGTTCGACCCAAACGCACCCGACGCCCCGAGCTACGCCAAACGCCACCTCGTGCCGTTCAGCGAATACGTGCCTTTCAAGCACTCCTGGTTGGGTCTGCACAAGCTGCTGCGGCAGTGCGTGCCGGAGGTTATGGAACAGCTCGATCCCGGCCCGGCCTACACCCGGTTTGTGCTGGCCAGGCCCCCGGGCCAGTGGCGACTGGTATCGCCGATCTGCTATGAGGGCACGATGCCCACGCTGTGCCGCGAGATGGTCTACGAAAACGGGCGGAAAAAGGCTGATATCATGGCCAATCTGTCCAACGACGGCTGGTTCGTCTACCCGGCCGGCTCGGGAACCCCCCGTGCCAGCACCGAGCAGGCCCAGCACCTGAGCCACTACTGCTTCCGCGCCGTCGAAAACCGCGTGCCGGTAGTGCGGGCGGTCAACACGGGAGTCAGCGCGTCGATCGACTCCAACGGGCGTATCGTCGCCGAAGTCAGCCGCGGCGGTCAAAACACGATGATTTCCGGCACATTGCTGCTGGACGGCCCACGAGACGGCAAATTAGAATATCTGCCCGGGCATGGCCCCAAAGTTCTTGTCGATCGGAGGACTACTTGTTACAGTCGCGTCGGTGACGCCTTTGCCGTGACCGTGTGGGTGACGGCAGTGGCGTGGGTGGCCGTCATGTTTGCCGGGCGCGGCCGAGAGAAAAAAGGGCAGTGCAATTGAAATCGGAGCGACAAAAGCACGGGTTGGCCGCAACGGTGGGACTTATCGGCCTGCTGCTTCTGACGGGGTGCGAGATGGGAAACTGGCTGGGGTTTTCCAAGCCCCAGGCGCCCGCCGTTAATCCGAAGGAAGCTTACATCGACGCCAGGGCGGCGCTGTTCCAGTTGGCCCAGGACAGTGCCCCCGCCACGCGGGCCAACGCTATCGAGGCCTTGTCGACTACGCTCGGCGTCGACGCCGGTGAGGTTTACCAGCAGGGCCTCAGCGACCGGTCGCCGCTGGTCAGGTTCGCCGCGGCGATGGCCATCGGCGACCTGAAGTACGCCCAGGCCAAGCCCGCACTCCAGAAGATGGTCCAGGGCCGCGAGGACGAGCCGGTCAAGGCCGAGCCGGACAAGCGGGTCTTCTGCGCTTTAATCTACGCCCTTCACGAGCTTGGTGATGACAGCAAGACGGGGCAGTTGGCGCCGCTGCTGTACGACACCGAGGCGGAGGTTCGCAGTCACGCGGCCATGGCGATGGGCAAGATGGGCGAGCCCTCGGCCATTGAGCCGCTAAAGAGCGTATTGAGCAACGAGCAGGACGAGGCCGCCAAGATTCAGTTCACCGAGTCGCTGGCCAGGCTGGGCGACAGCCGAAGCGCCGAAGTGATAGAAGCCTACACCAAAGGCTACTTCCTGGACCTTCGGCTGGCGGCGATTCCGGCTATGGCGAATACGGGCTCGCCCCGGGCGCTTCGCGTGCTGAAGGAACTTACCGCCAGTCGCGAGCCTGCCCGCGTCCGCGTCATCGCGGCCGGCGAAATGGCCAAGATGGGCTACGCGGACCCGGGGATGTACGACTATTGCATCGAGGCCCTTCGGGACCCCGACGCGATTCTCAAGCGTTCGGCCAAGGCTTCCCGCCGCGCCGCCGATAGCGACACCGGTTCGCTGCGGCAGTTGGCGGCCCTGGCGGTGGGGTGGTACGGCAACGAGGCGGGCCTTAGCGACTTACATCCGCTGCTGGCAAGCGGGCAAGGGCCGGTTCGCGTGGCGGTCGCGACGAGCGTATTGCGGATTGTCAGGCGCCAAGGCCCGTCAGCGTGGCCAACGATGACGCCCGAGGCTCCGGCGTCCCCGGTCCTGCCGACGACCGCGCCGGCGACGCAGGCGACGTCCCGGGTGCCTGTGGAAAAGCCCAAACTCCGCACCGCCGGCGGAAAAGACTGATGTTGGGCAACAACCCAATAATATTTGCTTGACTTGAGTACCGTGAAAAATACAATCGCCAACGTACGCGGCGGTGGCGCCGTAGGCAACCCCGAGAAGAGTGGGTTATAACGTGTTGATAACCCGAGAAGTAAAGTTCACATGGACGTGATCCTATCCGAAGGAGACTTCGCTTGAACATCCTGACAAAGATATGCGTCGTCGTCTTGTTGATCCTGGTGCTCGTCGCCAGCGTCGTTTTTATCAACATGGCCACTGTACCGCAGAATTACCGGGCGGCGTACGAACAGGAGAGGGTGCGGGCGCAGCTCAGCACGCAGTCCGTACGCACCCAGAAACTCCTGACCAACACCCAGGCCGCTGAGATCGAAACTCTCAAGATCAGCCAGCGCAATCTGGCCAGCCAACTGGCCGGGCTTAAGAAGGATCAGGTGCCGGACCCGAGGGTCCTGATGGTCGCCGAGATAACGCGCAAGCTCGCCGCCTCCAACACCCGCCTAACTGAGCTTCAGCTCAACGTCGACGCGATGGGCAAGCGCAACGAACTGCTCAGCAAGCAGCTCGAAGGCGAGCGGACCAGGATCGCCTCGATGCAGGAGGCGAACAGCCGCGCCATGGCTGACCTGACGCAGTTGCGAGGTGAGCTTGAGCGCAGCGAGCGAGTCGTCCACGCCCTGGAGCGTCAGCTTCAGGACCGCGAGGAGCGGATCGTCGATCTTGAGCGTCAGGTCCGCAGCCCCGCCGGCGCGGCCGCGGCCGCCGTCCCGGTCCCCAAGGGCCGGATGACCGGCACCATAACCTCCGTGCGCGGCGAGTTGGCCAGCATCAACGTAGGCGCCGCCCAGGGCGTTACCCGCGGACAGAAGCTCTATATCTACCGCAACGCCAGCTTCGTCGGCTACCTTCGCGTCGACGAGGTCGACGAGGGCAATGCCGCCGGCACAATCGTAGACAAGCAATTGGATCCGACCGTTGGCGACAAGGTCACCAACGATCTGCTGAAATAAGGGAGCCCTGTCGATGGCAGTAACGCCTTCACAAGGTCCGGTTATCCAGGTTAAGGCCCAGCCGGATATCTACACAGTCATGCTCGTCGTGGCCATCATCGGTTTGATGGCGGCTATCGTCTTATGCGGATGGAAGCTGACCTCGCCTGTCGAGGCCGGCGGATACGAAATGGCCATCGGGCAACTCTTCGAAGAGTTGCCGAAGTTGCCCAGATAGCGGCTTAAGCCCCTTGCATGGTTTCCGGGTCGCGAACGGATGCGTTCGGCGCCCGACGCGCAGTGGCGCAGCGCTGGGAAACAGGCGCACCACCGGGGCCGGCCCGGGAAACTTGAGCGTATGGCTGGCGCGTCAGCTTGCGGCTTCGTCGCTCGCTCGCAGGGTCGCCCGCCGGCGTGCGAAACGTCAAGGAAGACGTCGTATGCGTCAACGCAGCAAAGGGATCGCTCCATGATCTTCGACCCCATCCTGGGACTGTTCTCCGTAGACATGGGGATCGATCTGGGCACCTGCAATACGCTCGTCTGCGTTCGAGGCCAGGGGATCGTCCTGAACGAACCCTCCGTCGTGGCCGTCAAACGCGGCACCAACCGCGTCCTCCAGAACGGCAACGCCGTCGGGCTGGTCGCCAAGGAAATGCTTGGCAAGACGCCCGGCTCCATCAGCGCGATCAGGCCCATGAAGGACGGCGTCATCGCCGACTTCGATATCACCGAGGCCATGCTCGGCTACTTCATCCGCAAGGTCCACCGCCGCCGCTGCCTTGTCAAGCCGCGAGTGGTCATCGCTATCCCATCCGGCATCACCGCCGTCGAGAAGCGAGCCGTGCTGAACTCCGCCGAACGCGCCGGGGCGAGACGGGTCTACCTCGTCGATGAGCCCATGGCTGCCGGTATCGGCGCTGGGCTGCCCATCACCGAGCCTACCGCGTCAATGATCGTCGATATCGGCGGCGGAACCACTGAGGTCGCCATCATGTCCCTGGCCGACATATCCGTCTGCGAGTCCATCCGGGTAGCCGGGGACGACATGGACGAGGCGATCGCAAACCACATGAAGCGAACCTACAACCTCATGATCGGCGAGCAGACCTCCGAGCGGATCAAGATCGGTATCGGCTCAGCCGCCCCGCTCGAAGAGGAAATGACCATGGAGGTCCGCGGCCGGGATATGATCTCCGGCCTGCCGCGAAAGACAGTCATCTCCTCCGAAGAGGTCCGCGAGTCCCTCAAGGAGCCCGTCGGCGCGATTATCGACTGCGTCACGCGAACCCTCGAACGCGCCGAGCCGGAACTTTCCGCCGACCTGGTCGACAACGGCATCGTGCTGTGCGGCGGCGGGGCGCTGCTCCGCGGCTGCGACACGGTCCTCGCCAACGCCACCGGCCTGGACGTGAGCACCGCCGACGACCCGCTCACCTGC
>JAUWQU010000683.1 GCA_030610965.1 Phycisphaerae bacterium | reverse complement strand
CGACACCACCTCCGCATCATCGGCGAAGTCGGGGTCAACAAAGACACAGGTTGGGTGAACACCTACGCCCTCCCGGAGTGGCTCACGTTTTCCGCCTTCGGTCACTACCGATATTTCCTCCTCGACCAACAGTTTGACCTCCCCATCGGCCAGGCTGTCGCGATCCCCGAGGCGCCCGACGCAGAGGACGGTCACCAGGAAGCGCTCCACGCGCCGTTCGTTGACCTCCACGACGGAAACCCGGTCCCCGTCAGCGAAACCGAAACTCTCTATGGCCACGTCCGCTGGGTGATCGAACGCATCATCACGAGAAAACCCTACTGGTGGTACCACTTCCGGATCACCGTCGACCTGATGGCCCGTCCAAACTACCAACGCCAAGTTGGCTCCCTGCGCATTCGAGCTGTGTACGACAAGATCAATTTCAAATGGCGCCTGGATCTGCGCGGCAAGATCAAGAAGATCATCCGCCAAAATCCGCACCCTGCAATGCCCGGTTCGCCGCACACGTTCAAGGTCATCGTCCGAGTGTCCAACCCCCACTTGCTCCGGATGCACCTCGCCATCACGTGGAAATCCAACTGCATCAAAACCAAACTCTCCGCCGGCCAGTTCAAGTACTTCGACACCGCCAAAATCCCGGCCTGGAAACGCCCAGCATGAAAATTACGCTCTCCCCCCTCGTCGCCGCGCTCCGAGGTCGAGCTGGCGGCGCCGTCACGGCGGTCACCAGGGGGGTCCAGTACGTGAAGGCATACGCACGGCCGCACGGGGCGCCCACCGAAGCGCAGCTCGCACAACGGGCGCAGATCTCGAGGATGGCCGCCTGGTGGCGATCGCTCCCCGACAACGTCCGAGCCTTCATCAACGAACAAGGGAACCTCCTCGGCATCTCCGGCTTCGCTCTCTTCACGCGAACGCAGGCGAGCCTGCACAGCCCCGTCTATAATCCGATCATCATCGGCGACAATCCCAGCCTGCAGCACATCTACGAGCTGACCTGTCTCCCCCCGTACAACGACAACCTCATTCAAGTCACCTGGAAAGTCTCGCACGCGATCCCGCACTACTTCGTCCACTTCTTCCATATGCTGCACATCCGCCCACCAAGTGAAACCACCTGGGAAGACGTAGTCACCTACCGCCCCGACTGCACCGCCATCGTCGAGACCGGCTTCGCACAGATCACCGGCCTGGCCTCCGCCACCGAATACTGGATCGTCGGGTGCGTCGCCAAGCACGTGCACATGCCCGCCACCACCGTCTTTTCCGGAGGCTGGGCCGACGTCGGCAAGACCACGCACTAAACCAGGGGCCCCTGGCGCCCGCAAACACGGTCCGCCGGAATCTACGCCCCGTCAACTGCCTTGCTCGTATGCGAAAACCTGTGGCCGGCACGGCCTTCCGTCCATCCAAAAATACCCTTGACAGGCTTTGCCGAACCACGCTAGAATTCAGGTAGACCTAAACGGAGGCGCCACACGATGAAGTTTCATTTCGGCCGCACTTGGTGGATGACTGTTCTTACTATCCTCGTCGAAGGTCTGCTCGGCATCCTCGCGATTCACGCCGAAGTTCCTCCGGAGCAAATCGCGGTCCCCGCGATTGCCATCGCAGCTGCAACCGCCTCGCACAATCTCGGCCGCGCCTGGGAAGACGGCAAACGTAACGAAAACCTTGTCGACGAGAAGGCACACGTCGACGCCGTCGAAAGGAGCGCCACCGAATGAAGGTTACCTGTTCTCCCCTCGTCGCCAGCTTGTCCGGCAAAGCCGCCGACGCCGGCGCCGCCTCCTGGAAGGGCATCCTCTACGTGCGAAAGCACGTGATTCCGCACAACCCCAAGAGCACCGACCAGCAAACACAGCGCGGGTACTTCGCTCGTATGCCCGCCTGGTTCCGCTCCCTGCCGACCGGTCTTACCGACTGGCTGGACGATCTCGCCGTCGGCCTGGGGAAGTCCGGCTACAACCTGATGGTCAAAGAAGACCTGAAGCACCTGGCGGACGCCGAGAACCCTGAGATCATCCCGGGCAATCCCAAGTGCAACGCGCTTTTTTCCGCCGCGGACGGTTCGTCCGTTCTCGACAACGAAATCGATATCGATTTCGTCGCCGGCAACGCGACCGCCGCTCACTTCGTCCACGCGTTTACCTGTCCGGTGGATCCCGACGAAGCGCTTCTCACCGAGCCGGACGGATGGTCCCTGGCGGCAACCCCCGTCCTCGTCTCCGCTGGCGCCTACGACAAAATCACCGTCGCCAACATCGGCAAAGACTACTACGTCGCCCTCATCGTCGCCGACACGAACGACCTCTCCACCGCGACCAAGATCTCTGGCGGCATCGGCCTGACCTGCACCAGTGGAACAACCCCCTAAGGGCTTATGAAAGTTACCTGCTCGCCCCTCGTTGCTGCACTCTCCGGCAGAGCTGCCGACGCCGTCGCCGGCTCGTGGAAAGGGATCCTTTACGTCCGCAAACATGTGGTCCCCCACAATCCCAAGTCGGCCGGCCAAGTCACGCAGCGCCGGTACATGGCCCGAATGTCGCCCTGGTTCCGTTCGCTCCCCGAGAAGG
Source organism: Phycisphaerae bacterium (assembly GCA_030610965.1). Classification (GTDB taxonomy): domain Bacteria; phylum Planctomycetota; class Phycisphaerae; order SM23-33; family SM23-33; genus JAUWQU01. Next base: position 518 of record JAUWQU010000683.1, on the reverse strand, counting down.
TCACCGATTGGCTCGACGATCTTGCCGTTGGCCTCGGCAACTCCGGCTACAATCTCATGGTTGCCGAGGACCTGAAACATCTCGCCGCCGCCGAGGTCCCCCAGCTTGTGCCGGCCAACGCAAAGTGCAACGCTCTCTTTTCCGTCGCCGATGCTACCGGTGGCCCCAATAAACTCGATGTTACTTGGGTTGCCGGCAACGCTGTCCCAACTCACTACGTCCACCCGTTCACATGTCCCGTTGACCCCGACGAGCCCGGAAAAACCGAACCCGACGGATGGACCTACCACGACCCAAAAGTCCTCGCTGTCTCGGCCGGCACCATCACCCATATCATCGTCCAAAACACAGGCAAGAACTACTACTTCGCTGCGCTTGTCCTCGACCAACAACTCATCGCCAACGCCACCATCATCTCCGGCGGCATCGGAGTCGTCGCCGCCAGCGGCGCTTGATCTTTCACAATGACTCGCGGAAGGATAGGGCTCCGGCTTCACAGGGCCGACCCGAGCAGCCGC
>JAUWQU010000795.1 GCA_030610965.1 Phycisphaerae bacterium | reverse complement strand
GACGAACCAGTTGAAGATGTCGCCCACGGCCGACTGGCCGGCCTCCAGGCCGTACATCCCCGGCAGGACGGAACCCTTGACGATGCCGCACAACCCCGGGATGTCCGGCAGGGGCTCATCGGCCGGGGCGACCATCATGTCGCACGTGCTCGTGCCGATTATCTTTACCAGCGTGCCCGGCGCGATTCCCGCCCCGACCGCGCCCAGGTGGGCGTCGAAGGCGCCGACGGCCACCGGAATCCCGGCTCGCAGTTGCGTGCGCCTGGCCCAGGCATCGGTCAGGCCGCCGACGGCCTGGTCGATCGCGACAGCCCTGCTCGCGAGCCGGGCGCGGAGGTCCGCCAGGGCCGGGTCGAGGGCGGCGAGGAACTCCGCGTCCGGGTAGCCGCCCCAGTCGGCGTTGAACATGGCCTTGTGCCCGGCGGCGCAGATTCCGACGGTCAGCTTGCCCGGCGACTCGGTGCCGGTGAGCATGGCGGGGATCCAGTCGGCGATCTCGACCCACGAGTGGGCGGCGCGGAAAACCTTTCGGCTCTTCCGCAGGCAGTGGAGGATCTTGCTGAAGAACCACTCGCTGGAGTACGTCCCGCCGCACTTGGCGAGGTATCCGGGGCGCAGCTCGCGGGCCAGGGCTGTGATCTCGCCGGCCTCGGCGACGGCGGTGTGGTCCTTCCAAAGCCAGGCCATCGCGGCGAGGTCCCTGGCGAATGTTTTTTGCAGGGCCAGCGGCCTGCCGGCTGCGTCTACCGGCAGGATCGTCGAGCCGGTCGTGTCCACGCCGATGCCGATGACCTGCTCCCGGCGGAAAGACTTTCGCTTCCGCAACGCCGCGGCCAGGACCTCGCGAATGGTCGCCTCGGCGCCCTTGACGTAGTCGGCCGGGTGCTGACGCGCGAGGTTGGGGTCGCCCGAAAGCAGCACGCCGCTCGTGCCGTGGCGGTAGTCCCACACGGCCGAGGCAAGCTCCCCGCCGTCGGAGACGTCGACCAGCAACGCCCGAACGGAATTGGTCCCGTAGTCCAGGCCGATCGTATAGGCACGTCCGCGCGCCTTGCCCGCCATCTTCGCCATGAAAAGAGTCCTTCCGAAAGAACGCACGACTCGCCTGCCAGGCCGCGGCGACGAGGTTCGCCCCGGGGCGAAGCATATTTGCGGCCGGTGCAGGCGATCCGTTACAATGCGCCACACAGGTTTCACCGACGGAGCCTAATATCAATAATATCAAATGAAGGCCGACACCGACATACCGGAGTTCTGCGGCTTCAACTGTCCGCACGCGGATTTCCCCCCGGCCGACAGCGCCGGCCTCTGCCGAACAATGGCAGCCGTGAAGTGCGGGAAGCTGCGCAAGCTGGTAGACAAGAACACGCCCTGTCAATACCTGCGAACCCGCAGCCAGGCCGGCAAGGGCCGCGGGCGCAAGAAGAAGTAGGGGGGCGGACCGCCGTTGCCGTAATTTGGAGTGCGGCGAGCCCTCGCCGCTTTGACATGTCGCGGAGCGACGCCGTTGCGCCGTTAGTCCCTTGCAAACAAACAACCCGACAAATATACTCCACTCTCACAACCCAAACACGGGAGGCATCCGCCCAATGCCCGATTGGCCGCACGCGCCTGTTCACCGACTCTCAGAAACCGGCGCCTACATGATGACCGGCGCCACCTACCGTAAAGCCCATCATCTGCGGACCGCCCAACGCCTCGATCTCGTACGGGACACGCTGCTGGCGGCCGCCAACGAATTCGGTTGGCTGCTCCAGGCCTGGGCTGTCATGTCGAACCACTACCACTTCGTGGCGACCTCGCCGTCCAACCCGGAATCGCTCCGCGATTTCGTCCGCAAGCTTCACGCACAGACCGGCAGGCGGCTGAACGAACTCGACGCAACGCCGGGCAGGCGAGTGTGGTATCAGTTTTACGATAGCCATATCACGTATGAACGTTCGTACTTTGCGAGACTGAAGTACGTCCATGAGAATCCGGTGCATCACGGTCTGGTAGCGACCGCCGGCAACTATCGCTGGTGTTCAGCGGCCTGGTTTGAGCGGGAGGCAGACTCGGCATTTCAGAAGACTGTCGCGAGTTTCAAGACCGATCAGATCAGTGTGGTCGACAAGTTTGCACCGGAGGCGGTGAGAGAGTAATTTACCGCTATGCAGGCGCGCGGCAACGACGACGGCACAATGGCAACGGCGTCGCTCCGCGACGTGTCAAAGCGGCGAGGGCTCGCCGCACTCCAAAAATTACTGCAACGGCTACGATCGTAACGGTACGTCGGCCCTTGTCCGGTTGTGTGGCACCGCGAAAGGCCGGGGCCGGGGAGGCCATTCCACCGGGGGGCGGGACGTTTCGGCCGGGCGGGGAACTCCTGAGGCGTTCCGGACGTCCAATACGCAGACTGGGACCTTCAAAGGAGATCGCCGTGCGCATATACCTCGTGCTGTTGGGGATCGGACTTGCGGCCGCCGCTGCGCCGCCGCAGGACGCGCCCGCGGAGCCGCCTCGCCTGGCCGACCCGGTCGAACTGATGAAGCTGCCCAAGGACGCCCTGCCCTGTATCACGTACGCCCAGCCGT
>JAUWQU010000592.1 GCA_030610965.1 Phycisphaerae bacterium | reverse complement strand
ATAGCAATCCCTGGGTGCGGAACCCTGAGTGACAGGATTTTTCATAATTCGGTTGGCGATGTTTCTTCTTAAGCCCAAAGGGCTTACACAGCCTAGCCCAGCCCAGAGCGAAGCGCCGCCCTGGGTGGGCATGCCATAACGCAAAACAGCCTGAAAGGCTGCGACAGGGTTCGTAATCCGAGGTGACGCTGTTGCAGCCTTTCAGGCTGTAAGACAACGACTTACGAGTTCCAGGTAGTTATGAAAAATCCTGCTGCTCTGTGCCTCTGCGGTGAGCTCTTCCCGGCGACCGGCGACCGGCTACGGGCTACCAGCTACTGGCTCCGGGCTACCGGCTACTACTCCTTGATCTTGATGTTGCGGAAGTAGATCGGCGCGCCGGCGTGCTTGCCCTGGAATCCGATGCGGCCCTTCAGTGGCAGCTTGGCCTTCGGCTTGCTCAGCCAGCGCGGGATGTCGCTGCCGTTGGGGTTCTTCTTGGCCGATGTCCATTTGCTCATGTCCATGACGGCCACTTCCTCGCCGTTGAGCGTCACGTTGATCATCTTGCCCTTGCAGGTGACCGTCATGCGGTTCCACTCGCCGGGCTTCTTGACCATGCTCTTGGTGGGGGCGAGGTGTCCGAAGATCGCCGCGCACTGCCACGTCTTGTCCGCCTTGGCCCAGCGTTCGGCGAAGTCGTCGGCGATCTGGACTTCGACGGAATTGGGAATCCAGTTGTTGGCGTCGCTGCAATGGACTATCACGCCGCTGTTGGTGCCCGGAGCGGTCTTGAACTCCAGGTCCAGGATGAAGTCCGTGTACAGCTTTCTCGTCCAGATGTTCTTGTCCTTGGTGGCCGTCAGAACGCCGCCCTTGTACGACCATACGCCCTTGGGGTATGACGCGTTGGACAGGTCGTACTCGAAGAGAAAGTCCCAGCCCTTATCTTCCGGCTTTGTCTTGCCGGCCGGCGCGGGCTTGGCAGCCGGCTTGGCCTTGGCAAGACGGGCCTTCATCAGTTTCAGCATCGTTTTGCCCATCGAATCTCCTATCAGGAAATGTGTCTCGGCGTTGCGGTTCCAGTGGTAGCCCTGATTGGCGGGCGAGACGTCCGGCGCGCGGAAAAAATCCCGAGTGTCAACGCAATAGGCCATGCCCGCGGCTTTTGCCGCCGCGGCCTGGGCTTTGCAGATGTCCAGCCTTCGGCCGCTGCATCCTTGCCCGCCAAAGCCGCTGCTGGCGATGACGAACGGCAGATCCTTGACTTTGAGCTCCTTGCGTACGTCGCGGATGAAGTTGATCATGTTCTTTTCGTACTCGGCCGTCGCCTCCCCGCTGCATCCGTCGTTCCAGCCCTGGTGCCAGCCGAAACCGGCGAGCTGAAAGCCGCCTCCGTCGTAGTCCGGGAAGTTCGCCCGGAGGTTGCCCAGCACGTCCTTGATGTGCTGAATCATCTCCTTGTAGTACGGCCCGACCTCGCCGCCCGAACTCGGCGGGCGGAAGTCCTTTTGAATGCTCTTGCCCCCCCAGGCCGTCTTGATGATAAGCACCTGGTTGTCGATGCTGCCGCCAACCACGTGCCCGAACTGAAACTCCGGGCCGATCGTGCCGCCATTGGCGCCGTAGCCGGTCGTCAATCCGCCCTTGCGACCGAGATACCATATCCACACGTCGTTGCGGACCACCCAGTTGCCGGATGCGTCAATGATGTGCCTGTACTGCGCCGCCGTGGCGGGGTCCTTTACCAGGTACTGAAGCGATCCCTTCCCGCCGTTGGCCGAGTCTGGCCTGGGCATGATCTCGCCATGGCCTTCCATGTTCGACTGGCCCGCGAGAATAAACACCTGAACCGGGCTCTTGCCGCCCTGGACCGCCCTCGCCGGCCCGGCCAAACCAAACGCGACAACCGCCGCCGCCAGCACGCATGCTATCCACGTTGTTTTCGGTGTCATTGGGAGAGGCCTCCTTATGTGGGCACTTTCATGCATCATTCACACTTGATGTCGGCGTCGCGCAGGGCGAAGCCGAAGTTCGACTTTCTTCAAGCTCAATCCCAGCCTTCAGATCCAAGGACTGTTTTCAACTGCTCTATCAGCGGAGGCAAGCCCAACTGCACAATATCCCAAAGGATGTTGAGGTCAACCCTGTCATAAGCGTGGATCAGGCGATTCCTCAGGCCGACAATCGCCGGCCAGCATGTGCCGCAGGCTGGTTACGTCGTCATGCCGCGTCATATTGCACCTCCGCCTCAGCCAGGACCTCGTCGCGAAAATAGTCGCTCAGGAAACCGGGCGTGTTGAGATCGACCTTTCGGCCAAGCATTTCCGACAGCTCAATTTCCATGCCGAAAAAGCGCAGTCCTGGGGTGCGTCCCGGCTCGAACTCCACAAGCACGTCCACGTCGCTTTCGGGGCCGAAGTCGTCGCGCAAAACGGAGCCGAATAGCGCCAGACGCCGTATGTGGTTGCGCCGGCAGAACTCTGCTATCCGGTCTTTCGGGATTTCGATGTGCGGCGCCATGTCCTGCCATCCTTTCAATCCGACGAAAACAGCCTCTTCAGCATCGCGACGTCCAGTTCGGCCTGGGGGTCGAAGTTCTTCGAGCCCGCATACGCCAGCAGGCTGCTGAGAAGCTGCCGGGCCTCCGGCTTGTCTTGCAGGCCGGGCAGGTCGATCGCACATACCAGGAGTTTACCCTTGCACGCCCTGGTTTCAAACACAAGGCCCAGTTTGTGGTTCCTGGCGAAGTTGTCGATCACCTGAACGGTGGGGCGGTAGCTCGCCGGCGCAGCGTCCAGAATGATCGGCCGGGAGTTCTTCGTCAATTGCCACCACTGCCAGTTGCTGTGGAACTCCGTTGGAAAACGCGCCAAAGCAGGGCCATTGGGGTCGCAAAGGATGCCCAAAGTGCCCGGCGCGACGGGCACTTTCATACGCTCAGCCGCCCGTTTGAACATCGGCCAGCACCAGAAGTCGCACTGAAACGCACCGGCGACGCTCTTGTCGGGTTCTTCCAGCGCCTTTAGCTCCGGCAAAAGGAGTACATTCTCACCACGGCCAAGGCGCGCCCAGGTGTCTTCGTCGAGACTTCTGGCTATCATTACCCCCTCCGGAGCGCTCGTATTCACCTTCGGCGGGTACACCCAGATGTCATAGCTGTTGACATAGGGCGTGCCCTTGATGGCGATGGTGATCGTAAGCTTGCCCGGCGCCTGGGCGCCGGCAAGGGGGAAGTAGAACATGTCCACCTCGCGGATGTTGCCCTGCTCGATGGTGACTGGGCCGAACGTCCCGGCCGCGATGGTCCGGCCTTGTGTGTCGGCTGCGGTCCAGGTTACTTCCGCGCCCGTCATGTCGGCCGGGCCGTAGTGGGCTACCTGAACCCGGCCGATGAACGTCTCGTCGGTGGTCCAGGTGTACTTGGTCATCCTCAGCAGCCCGACGGTCTCGCAGCAGAACTGGTGCCATGCCCGCGGCGTTACCAGGCCCTTGGACTCCATGAAGGCGTTGAGTATGCCG
>JAUWQU010000789.1 GCA_030610965.1 Phycisphaerae bacterium | reverse complement strand
GTCGGAACGGACCGGACCTTCAGCACGAATTTACCGCCGAGGGCATAGGCCAGGCGTGGCAGATGTACCTGGCTGCCCGCTGTGGGGGACGGACACCCACCGTCGGGAACTTGGCCTGGTACGCCATCCGTAGCGTGCTGTCAGGCCGGCGACTGGCCGGTTCGACATCCACCGCCGCGCTCTCATCAACCCAATTGGCCAGGACGCGGCTCGCCACGCACATCAGCCTCCGCGCCTTCGAGGGCGATCCCCAGCGCGCTTTCTACCGGGTTTTCGGCGACCGCCGATGGCGATGGCCGGTTGTCGACGTCGTCGGGGCGAAGTTGGACTGGGGCGAGTTCCTCGCTGGCCGTGATCAGCGAGACAAGCTGATCGTCCGGATGAAGCTCGAAGGCTGCCCGCAGACTGAGATCGCCGCGGAGCTGAGCGTTTCTTGCCCCGCGGTGTCCTTGCGGCTGCGGTCGCTGCGTCGGCGGTGGGATGCCCAGGCCGTCGCGTGATGGCAAACCGAACATGAAACGCCCAGGCGCCGGGCGTGCAGAACTACTTGCCTTCCTCAGCGACACAAGGATGCTTCTTGACGTTGCCGTGGCACTTTAGGATCTGCTCCGGCGAGCAATCCTCGGGCTTGCCCTTCAGATTCTCCGGCTTCTGGCAGCCTTCCTTCTCTTCATTGCAGCAGCACATTGCGGAGTTCCTTTCCTGTCCATGCAGGCCCCGTGCTTGGGGTCCAGCAGCCTCTCGATCTCCTCTCGCCACGCGACGAGGGTGTCTTCGTTCAGGCGGTAGTGGACGAAGTAGCCTCGCTTCTCATCGATCACGAGGCCAGCGTCCCGTCCAGCCGGGTGGATAGGGCACCGACGCACAGCGCGCGTCCTTTCAGAAGCTGCACTATCTGCACCCGTGTGCCAACGGCCAGAACCTTCAGCAGCCTGGCCAGTTCCCTTGGTTCGTTAGGCATTTTAGTATCCACTAATATAATATCACGGTCTTGGAACATGTCAATCGCGAACTCGCCACGCAGACACAATTGCCGACCATGCTGCACCGTGTGGGTCACTGGGCCAGACAAGAAAGACACAGAGCTTCTGCGCACAAAGTGCTGTGTCGGTCCAAGACTAACCTCATGCCGCTGGCCCGCCAGCGTGGCGGTCGAGGATGGCCCAGAGCCATACCGGCTTCCCCAGGCCGCTCGAAGGCCCTGGTGGCCCTTGGACACCGTGGTCGGTGGGAACCGGGCCCGCAGGCCTCGAATAACCGCCGTGTCGTACGAATAGACGCACAAGGCTCGCTCGGCGTGGTCTGCGGGCGCGCCCAGCGGGCCGAACTGGGAGGAGGTGGTTAAATGAATCGCTCGTGATATCGGAGGCGTGTTGATCTTGTCGCTGCTGGTTGGGTTCGTCGCGGTGTTCCTGAGCGGCTCGCCCACGGGCGTCATCGTGCTGCTGGTCGTAGGGTGGCTGTTGTACAGCGCCATCAAGGGCTGATGACGTCGCCAGCAGCAAACTGGCCTCGCCGGGGTGGTCCCTCGTGGACGGGCCGGTTCCAGCGTGGCTGGGACCAGCGGCCGCCAGCCCCCCGGCGGGCCTTTGCTTTCATAAAGCTCTTCCGCCCTGGAGTGGACCGTGAGGCCGCGGGCAGGATGATCAACTCGCTGGACCTTCTCTTAGCTATCAGAGAATCGGACTTTGGGAATCGCGATGACTGACCGGTCTTGGCTGGCCTACGCCAGTGCCCTGTGACGCTGGGCTTCCGATGGCCGCCTGACGCGTCATGTGCAGCGTCGGCAGCAGCTATCGTGAGCCCGGCCTGAAGGTCGTCCTCGTGGTCAGCTACCACGCCGGCCGGAAGCATCTGCCTGTCATCCAGCTCAAGCAAGTTGCCTGAGACGTCGACCGTGACCTGCGTGACCAGTGAGCGTCTGGGCTCATGGCGACTGCAGGCCCGTTGGCGCCTCCCAACTGTCAAGTACGGCCCTTCCCTCGCGACCTCAGCGCCGTGAGAATCGTTCAGATCCATCGTCAAACTGGGCCCAACCTGCCCTCAAACCTGACGCAGAAACTCCATGGTCCGCTATAGCGGCGTATGAATTGACTTAGGCAACCCTATTCTCCCTGAGGCAGGAAAAGCGTGCTGACTTTGTGCAGTCGTTCGGTCAGGGCCCGTGCGTCATCCTTCAGGCCCTGCTCTCGGGCGTGGCGAAGGGCCAGCGGCAGGACTTCCGGATGGTTGCTGTAAGAGGCGATCCGGTAGGCGATGGCGTCGGCCCGGGTGCGACCTTCCTTTTTGGCGGCGGTTTTCAATGTGGCCGGGACACGGGTCATGGGCAGCAGGTCGTGGCGCAGAAGCTCGCGCTCAATGGTGGCGGCTTGGTCTTCCTGGCCCAACAGGCGATGCAGGTCGGCAATCCAGAGACGCCCGGTCAGCATACCGTCGCCCAGTTTGTCCGCCATCGCCAATAGCGAGGCGGCTCTGGTTGGCAGGCCGCGATCCGCGCACCATTTGCCCAGCATGCAAATCTGGGCGACATGGCCTTCACGGCTGAGTTTACCCATGCCTCGGAGCCAGGCGCTCATTTCCAGGTGAATGTCGATATACAGGTTGATATCCTTGACCTGATC
>JAUWQU010000798.1 GCA_030610965.1 Phycisphaerae bacterium | reverse complement strand
CAGGGGGGTTCTTGAGCGATCCGCCGAGAGGTGTGCGACCTTCCTTCCTGGCGGCTTGTGTTTTGCTCGGCCGATGCACGAGACAGAGGCTTCAGGGGGAAGGCCCCAGGAGGAAGGCTTCAGACTTCAGGCTTCAGGCTTCAGGCAACAAGAGAAGAGGCTACAGGCTTCAGGCTACAGGCTTCAGGAGAAGAAACAGTGGCCGGCAGCCGCGAAGCTCCCGCCGTTTTTGCTGCGCCTGAAGCCTGAAGCCTGAAGTCTGAAGCCTTCCCCCTGAAGCCTTCCTCCTGAAGCCTCTGTCTCGTGCATCGGCCGGGTAAAGCGCAGGCTGCCAGAAAGGAAGGTCGCACACATCGCTATTCGCCCCTGTTTTTTACCTTGAAATCCCTTCGCCGCCGGCTTGGATTCCCCTCCCTGGCATGTCGCAAAAAGACATTATTAAAAACGCATAAATGTATTGGAAGGGAGAGCAAACGCGTGTAGTATTTATTATGGTATAATGCGATAGGTAGATTACGCAGGCTTGTGGGCAGTTTTCGGCAAGAAGTGCGTAATCTCGATTCTTCCTGGTCCGGGGTGCAACTTATGGCTGGCAGGTCACATGGCATGAGTAGAGGAACCAAGGTGGTGCTTTCCGCCGTTGCGGTTGTCCTTGTTGCCGCCGCGGTGGTCGCACTGTTCGCCGTGGGCTTGGATTCGGCCGAAGTCTCCGGCGAGACAGCCTCCGACCGCGTCGACGCCGCTTGCCGTCTGACCGATGAGCGGGCCGCGGGCGCCGTCGAGGCCTTGGTCCGCGCTGCCGAGGGCGATGCCGAGGCGGCAGTTCGCCAGGCGGCGATTGTGGGGCTGGGGCGCTTTGACGGACCCGACGCCCGCCAGGCCGTCGAGCGGGCCTTGGAGGACCCGTCGCCGCGTGTCCGGGCCGCGGCGGCTGGTACGCTGGGGCTTTTCGGCGACCCTGCCGCAGCCGACCGCCTGGGCGCCCTGGCTGCCTCCGACGCGTCCCTGGCCGAGCGAAAGGCCTCGGTGCTGGGCTTGGCAAGGTGCGGGTCGGACCGCTCGATCGTCTGGCTGCAGGAGACGGCCGAGCACACCGCCGACCCGGCCGTGAAGCTTGCGGCCATTCGCGAACTGTACAAGAAGCTCGGGATGCGGTATCTCGGCGCCAGTCCCGCCAACCAGAAGCGATGGCTCCACTACGTGGAACTGACGAAGGATTTCCCGCAGGTCAAGCAAGCCTACATCCAGGCCGGCCGGACTCTGGAGCGGCACCCGGAGAACCTGCATACTCACTATGAGCCTGGGCCGGGCCTCGCCCCCACCTCGGCTCCAGGAGGCAAACAGCCATGAGGCGAAAAGGCTTCACGCTCGCTGAGATAATGGTGGTGGTGGCAGTGCTGGCGCTGTTGCTTATGCTCCTGGTGCCGTCGTACCAGCGTTCCGCGAGCATTACCCGCGCTACGCTCTGTCGAAACAACCTCGCCAAGATCTCGACCGCTTTTGGCACGCACGCCGGCGGGGTCGGCGCGCGCTCGGTCACAGGCGCCACCAGCCTGCCCAACGCGGATTCCTGGCCGGCGGTGCCTTACTCCGTCTGCCCGGTGAATGCCCTGTTCATCTGCCCGGAGAAGGAAGACAACAGCGCCTACAGCAGGGCCAAGAACCCCCTGGAAGGCCTGCGATACACAAACTCCGGTTACAATCGTAACGATCGCGGGTGGGATATACCTTTTGCAGAGGTGGGCCTCGGCAAAATGTACTTCGGCACGCGGCGAGGCAAGGATTCCCGTGGCGATTACATCGAGGTTGGCCTGGACGACAACTCAGCGGTCACAGCGGACTACATAGACCGCGACGGTCACGACGGCGTCTTCCGAGTCTACCTGGAGTCCTCCGGCAAGGTCGTCATCAAGCTCCTGAAATACTCCTGCGGGGAGAACAACTGCGTACTTTATTTCGGCAAGCCCCTGTTCCCGGACAGCGTCACCGACCCCGCCGATCCCTACTACGGCTGGCTCGGCCCCGGCACGAGCAAGAACGGCATGGAAAGGGAACTCTCGCGGGGCATGCAGTGCAGCTACGGTATCAACGAGTGGTCCGGGGATCTTCACTATGGCGACAGCCGCGTGCTGCTGGTGGACTACGACAAGACAATCGTCGACCTCAGCGACGCAGAGTTTCCAAAGCTGCTGTCCGACGCGGCCCAGAGGCATATGGGGAAACTCAACATGCTGCTGGCGGATGGGGCAGTGCGAGCGATAGGGCCGACGCATCTCGACCCGCTGCTGGGCGACCAGAACATCTGGGTGCCCTGAGGAAACGATCCGACCCGCCGCCGGCCGCGCCACCCCAAAGGCGTGCTGCCCACCTGCCAGGCGGCTAGAACGCTGGGCCTGGCGCGATTTCGAGAACCGCGTTCACCCTGCCTCGTTGATCTTCCCAAGCGCCGAAACACCGCGACTTGACGGGGGTTTTAATTCTCGGCTATATCTGGACGAACCACTCAACGAAGGAGTTGCCGCATGAGGTCCTTTTCTATCAACCATCCGTGGCTGCGGTCGTTGT
>JAUWQU010000669.1 GCA_030610965.1 Phycisphaerae bacterium | reverse complement strand
GACGGGGCCGACCGGGGACTGGTGATCCTCATGCCGGGCATCGACGGGCGGAGCGGATACAGCGAGGCCGCCTGCCGGGCGCTCTGCCGCGACGGGCTTGCCCTTTCCGTCGAGCTGCGAGACTGGACGTCGCCGCTGGGAGGCCTGTTCAACCAGGTGGCGATCGCCCGCAACCACGAGGTCGCGCGGACCATTTCGGATCGCATCGTGGACTATCACGTCGAATACCCGGCCAGGCCGGTGTACCTGATAGGCCATAGCGGCGGCACGGCCATGGCGGTATGGGCGGCTGAGAGCCTGCCCGACGGCGAGCAGGTTGAGGGGATCATCCTGCTGGCCTCGTCGCTGTCGCCCGGCTACGACCTTTCGGGGGCGCTGGCCAAGAGCCGCGGCGGCATCGTGAGCTTCTACTCGCCGCGGGACGGCATTCTCGGGGCGGGCACGACGCTGATCGGCACGATGGACGGCCGGCACGGCGAGTCAGCCGGCAGGGCGGGCTTCGACACCAGCGGCAGCGGCGGCTACGGCGTCTATAAAAAGCTCTACCAGGTCCGCTGGGAGCAGTCGATGGCCGCGGCAGGCCACGGCGGCGGCCATTTCGGCTGCATGGCGGTACGGTTCATCAGTGCATACGTCCGCCCGCTGGTCCAAAGCGGCTACTGGGACGGCGACCTGATCGCCTCGGTCAGCGCCGGCCAGGGCGACACGCTCATAGCCCCCCCACCCGCCGATGCAGACGACGGCCCACCCACAGTCGCAACCCCAGCCAATCCAGACGACGCCGCCGACGGCCACCGGGTAGCGAGCAATCCAGATCCCCATGGCGGCGACGGCCGAGCCCCGGACTCACCGGCGGAACCTGGCGACGAGCACACCTTCGCCCTCTGGCAAGGCGGCGATGAAGAATACTGGTTTGGCTGGCAGGACTACTTTACTTTCGCCGGCCGCGGCCAGTAGATGAACTCCACTCGCGCTACGACGTTCGATAATCGCGCATATCCATCGTCAAACAGGGCAGAGCCTTACCTCAAACCGGACACACAAAGTCCTTGGTCCGGCACACCTCCGCCTAACGCGCCCTGGCGTCGCCCTCACTTTCAGCAATTGGCGCACTGGCAAAGAACGTTTATCATTAGATCGACAACTGAATAGGAGCATCCAGGCCCAAGACAAGCGTATGCGGGCCGGTTGGCCCCCCAGTGGCAGGAAGTTGAAGGAGAACGCGATGAAACTGGCATTCATGAGTTCGGTCTATCCGAAGATGACGCTGACGGAGTTGCTGGCCGTCGGCGAGCAGTATGGCTACGAGGGCATCGAGTTCCGGCCCGAATGGGAGCATGGCCACGGCATCGAGCTGGCCGCCTCCGCCGCCCAGCGCAAGGAAATCGCCAAGGTGTTGGCCGACGGCCCGCTGGAAGGCTGCGCCCTGTCGCCCGGTGTGAAGTTCTGCTCGCCCGACCCCGAGCAGCGCGACGCGCAGTTCGAGAGCCTCTGCAAATACGTGCAACTCGCCGCGGACGTCGGCATCGGCCGGATAAGGATATTCGGCGACCCGTTGCCCAACGACGGGCGGCGGGCGGCGTGCTACACGCACCAGGCGGAGTATCTCGCCCGCGCCGCCGCCGAGGCCGGCCAGGCAGGCGTAACGCTCGTGCTCGAAACCCACGCCAACTTCCGCGCCTTCGACGCCGGCGAGATGCTGTACCGCACGGGCTACCCGCCCGCGCTGCGGATCAACTGGCATCTCGACCACTGCCTGGGCCACGGCGAGGACGTGGACGAGGCCTACCGCCACGTCAAGGGGCGGGTCTCGCACGTGCATTTCAGCTTCCCAAAGGAGGACCCCGGCACGGGCCACATCAAACGGCAGGCCGAGTTGCTGCTCGGCGAGGGCTACGACGGGTTCTTCTCCGTCGAGCTTATAAACCCCGACGACCCACAGGCGGTGATGGCCAACCACGCCGAAGGCTGGAAGAAGCTTCGCCGGACGCTGGGTATCTAGTCCCCTTTGCGGGCGCTGAAAGGAACTGGCAATATGTCCGACCACGTGAACGTAGCCCTGATCGGCTGCGGCGAGATCGCCTCGAAGACCACCGAGTGCGTCAAGAAGGCAAGCCACATCCGTGTCGTGCAATGCATGGACATTCGCGGGGGCCTGGCCAAGGATCTGGCGAAGGTCTACGACGCGACTTCGACGGACCGGCTGGAAGACGTGTTGAACAACGCCGACGTGAAGGCGGTGATTATCTCCGTGCCGCATTACGAGCACGCGCCGCTGTCGATCGCCGCCGCCAAAGCGGGCAAGCACGTGCTCGTCGAAAAGCCCATCGCCTGCACGCTGGCCCAGGCCGACGAGATGATCGCCGCGGCCGCCCAGGCCGGCGTGCGGCTGGGGGTGTTCCACCCGACGCCATTCAGTTTCCAGGCCGTCAAGGCCCGCGAACTGGTGCGCGGCGGGGCGATCGGCGAGGTCGTGGCCGTCAAGCTCCACGAGACGAACAACAAGCCCGAAAGCTACTGGCATGGCGGATTCACCGGGCGCGTCAAGGACGACTGGCGCATCTCGCGGGCCACCAGCGGCGGCGGGTATCTCATCATGAACCAGATCCATAACCTCTCGGCGATGATCGAGATTCTCGACCCCCAGCCGGAGCGGATCTATGCCGAGTACGGCACGTTCCGCACGCAGGTGGAGGTCGAAGACTTCATCTCGTTCGTGATGCGGCTCAAGAGCGGGGCAATCGTCAGCCTCGACGGCTCGAGCGCCGCGCCGGGGTGCGGCACGTTCGGCGACCACATCTACGGCACGACCGGCCAGATCGATCTCGGCAAACCGATGAAGGTGACTGTCACCGAGCCCTGGGGCGACCTGAAGGTCGGCGAGGCCAACGAACTGGCGCCGCCGGAGGATTTCCCCGACGCGCGGACGGCGGCGGCCGACGGCTTCGCCAAGGCCATCCTCGAAGGCCGCGAGGCGCCCATACCCGCTGCCCATGGCCGGCGGGCGCTGGAGATCGTCCGCGGCGCTTACCTGGCGATGCAGCGAGGCCGGCCCGTGACGTTCCCCGTACAGGAATAATCGACGAGGCTTTTTGAATGCCGCCCGGCGAGTCAAACGCTTTGCTCCCGCAGGAG
>JAUWQU010000249.1 GCA_030610965.1 Phycisphaerae bacterium | reverse complement strand
ACGGACACCAGCGGCATCGCCGGCTACGAGTACCGCATCGGCGCCGGTTCATGGACAGCCACGACGAACCTTGGCGCCATCGTGCCAGTCACTGACGGCCCGCACACTCTCGAGGTCCGAGCGGTG
Organism: Phycisphaerae bacterium; assembly: GCA_030610965.1. GTDB lineage: Bacteria > Planctomycetota > Phycisphaerae > SM23-33 > SM23-33 > JAUWQU01. The sequence goes on along the minus strand of JAUWQU010000249.1, from coordinate 6,106 downwards.
GATGGAGTCGGCAACGCCGGGGCCACAACTGCCCTTGCGGTGACGATAGACCTGACCGCACCACCGGCCCCGACGGGAATGGTGATGGATCTGGGCGACTTGTCGTGGGATGCGGTCGCCGACGCCAACGGCATATGGAAGTACCAGTATCGCCTCGACGGCGGCGCATGGATCGACAGTCCGACAACCCACGTGGACAACGCCTTGTTCGACGGCCAGACAGCCGTTGTCAACGTTCGCGCCGTGGACGCAGCCGGCAACGCCGGCCCGGCGACGGCGGCGACGTTCACCTTCGACCTCGGCCCGCGCGTTATCAGCCACTCGCCCGAGGGCGTAATCCCCGCACCGACCGACCACATCGACATCACGTTCAACGAGCCGATCGACCCGGCGACCTTCACGAACGAGGACATCCGGGTGATACCGCCCTCACTGTCTCGCGTGGCTTACAGCGTATCGAATTTCAATAGTCGGAGTGTGGCTCTTGCGGGCAATCTGGCCTGCGTAGCGCAATATGACTACGGATTCAATATTGTAGACATCTCCAACCCGTTGGCGCCAGTGCGTTTAGGCTGGTTCAGCGGTCTGGGCACGTCCTACGACGTGGACGCGGTCGGCACATTGGCATACTTGGCAGACGGTTCTGCCGGGCTTCAAGTCATAGACTTATCGAATCCGACCACCCCCGTTCTTCTGGGCATTCTCGATACCAGCGGCACGGCCGTCGGCGTAACGGTTTCGGGCAATCTGGCGTATTTGGCCGATTACGCCGGCGGGCTGCAGATCATCGACGTCTCCGACCCGACCACACCTGTTTACGTCGGCGGCTACGACACCGATGGTTATGCACGTAGCGTGACCGTTGTCGGCACTACGGCATACGTGGCCGCCGATGAGGGCGGACTGCAGATCTTCGACGTCTCCGATCCGGCTGCCCCAGTCCGCCTTGGCGGATATGACACTGGCGGTTCGGCACGCCAGGTGGCCATTTCCGGCACACTGGCTTACGTGGCGGATGGTGCCCACGGGTTCGTGATAATCGACGTATCAGACCCCGCCTCGCCGGTTCGCGTAGGCGGATATGACCCGGGCGGCTTTACCCTCAGCGTGGCAGTGGCAGGCGACCTTGCCTACGTGGGGGACGGCTTTGGCGGCCTGGTACTTTTTGACGTATCGGTCCCGTCCAATCCGGTTTATCTTACAAGCTATGACAGCGGCAGTGGTTCCGTGGAAGATGTGGTCGTGGCCGGCAGGCTGGCGTTCGTGGCGAACGGCAGTCACGGGTTGGAAGTCATCGACACTTACACTGATGCGACCGACTTGACGCAGGCGGACGCAACGAACTGGTTCGCCACATTCGCCAGTCCACTGGGGGAAGGGGCCTACCACGTTCGGATAGGCCCCGGCGTTACAGACCTCGCGGGCAACCCGATGGACCAGGACGCCGACGGCGTGACCGGCGAGTCGCTGGAAGACCGGGCCTCTTTCAGTTTTTCCGTGGACCTGACTCAGCCGACGATGCCCCGCGACCTGGCCTTCGCGGACAACACGGGCACATCTGCCACGGACAACCTGACTTCGGATACGACGCTGGTGTTCACGTGGTCGGCATCGACGGATGCCAACGGCATCGCGCGGTACGAGTACAGGTTGGACGGCGGGCAGTGGAGCAGCACTACGCAACCAAACGCCGCGGTGACGGCCGGCGAGGGCTCCCACACGTTCGAAGTCCGGGCCGTGGACCCGGCGGGCAACATTGGGACGATCGCCTCTCGCGAAGTGATGGTCGATACCACGGCCCCTCAGGCCCCTACGGGCCTTGGCATGGAGGGGGCCGTGCTGAGTTGGACACCCGGAACGGACGCGAACGGGTTATACAAACATCAGTATTCCGTTGATGGCGGCGCCTGGGCTTATGCGTCGGGCGACCGGGCTCCGACAGGTCTTGCCGACGGGGCCACTCACGATTTCGTCATGCGCGCGATCGACAGGGCGGGCAACGTCAGCGATACGACCGGCGCCGCGTTTACAGTGGACTACGGCCCGAGGATCGTGAGTCACGGACCCGACGGGCTGGCCGGCGTCAACTACGTTGATCTGACCTTCAACGAACCCATTGACGCGGGGACGTTCACGGCCGACGACGTAACGATATCCCTGACCGAGCCGGTCTGGGTGGGGTCTTGGGGCTCGTCGAACTCGTGGCTGCGTTTCCTCGACGTGCAGGTGGTCGGAACGATGGCATACGTGGTGGGAGAGTACGACGGCCTTCGTATTGTCGACATTTCGGACCCGGCCTCACCGGTCCAGGTGGGCAGCTACACGGGTACCACCAGTGCCTATGGCCTGGCGGTTGTCGGCACTCGGGTGTATCTGATGGATGGCCACAGCCTGCAGATTGTCGACGTTTCTGCACCTGCCGCTCCGGTCCTAATGGGCTCCTGCGACACGCAGGGCTTTGGCTACGGTCTGAAAATCGTGGAAGATCTTGCGTACTTGGCGGGTTCTGACGGTCTGGGGGTCTTCGACGTGTCCGACCCGATCGCCCCGGCGCTCGTGGGCAGCGTAAGCACGCTAGCTGCCTACGCGGTAGACGTCGTGGGCACTAGGGCGTATCTGGCGGATTATTCCGGGCTGCTTGTCATAGACGTTTCCAACCCGGCTGCGCCTGTCAAGTTGGGTAGCTCAGCCGGCAGTGCCCAGGGAGTCCATGTCGTAGGAACCACGGCATACACGGTCAATGGTACGGGCGGACTGCGGATCGTTGACGTTTCGAACCCGGCCGCACCTGTCGAGGTGGGTTACTACGACACGCCGGACACTTCCACGGACGTTCAAGTCATTGGCTCGTTGGCATACGTGTCGGACAGATTGTCCGGCCTGCGAGTCATCGACGTATCTGACCCGACCGCACCTGTCGAAGTGGGCTATTATGACACTCCCGGCGGCGCCAAATCCGTTCAGGTAGTCGGCACGCAGGCCTACGTGGGGGACGGCAACTCCATGCAGATCATCCAAGTCGGCCAGCGCGCCGAGCAGGTCACACAGGTTGATGCCACAACCTTCCGCATCCAGCTTCCCGCGTCGGTGGCCGATGGGCCGCATGGAGTCACCATCGGCCCCGGCGTTGCCGATCTGGCGGGCAACAGAATGGATCAGGACGCCGACGGCGTCAGCGGAGAGAGCTCGGACGACGTCTACAGTTTCAGCTTCACGTTCGATATCCAGGCCCCGGCGGCGCCGAACGACCTCGTGTTCGCCGACGACACGGGCGTATCCGACTCTGACCACCTCACGTCGGATTCCACTCTACAGTTCTCGTGGTCCGTGACGGAGGACGCCGGCGGCATAGCGAACTGCGAGTACCACCTCGACAGCGGGGACTGGATAGCGACTACGGACCTGGGCGCGGAGATATCCGCGAGCGACGGCCCGCACACGTTCGAGGTCCGCGCGGTTGACAACCTGGGCAGAACCGGAGCCGCGGCATCTATAGACGTTGAGGTGGACACGACGGCCCCCGTGGCTCCAACTGGCCTTGAACTCGACGGATCGGTGCTGTCCTGGAACGATGCCCATGACGCCAGCGGCATTTGGAGATATCAGTACCGTGTCAGCGGCGGGCAGTGGGTGGACGAAGTCGGCACTTCCGCGAACACGGGCCTGGCCGATGGCACGACCGCTACGGTGGATGTCCGTGCCGTGGACCGGGCCGGCAACGTCGGGGCAGAGGCATCGGCCACGATGACGGCCGACTTCGGCCCTCGCGTGGTAAGCCACACCCCGTCCGGCCTGACGGGCCCGGTGGATTCACTGATGCTGACATTCAACGAGCCCATCAACCCGGCGACGCTGACGCCCGGGGAGGTCGAAGTGGTGTTGCGCTCGCCCATACGCCTGGGCGGCATCGCTGACGGAGGCCCGGTGCGCGACGTGGCGATCTCGGGCAGTCTGGCGTACGTGGCGGTCCATACGGGCGGGCTGGAGGTCTTCGACATATCCGATCCGGCGGCGCCGGTGCGACTGGGTGTTTGTGTCACCGCAGGTAAGGGCTACGGCGTGACCGTCTCGGGCAATCTGGCCTACGTGGCCGCCTTCGACGCCGGGTTGCAGGTTATGGACGTCTCAGACCCATCAACGCCGATCCTTGTCGGCAGCTATGATACCCCCGGCACCGCCAGAGGTGTGGCGGTCGCGGGCGCGGTGGCGTACGTGGCGGACGATTTTGCGGGCTTGCAGATCATCGACGTATCGGACCCGGCCGCGCCCGCACTGCTGGGCAACTACAACACACCATACAATTCCCTAAACGTCGCGGTTTCTGGAAACATCGCCTACGTGTGCGACGGAGCGGGCGGCCTTGCCATAATCGACGTGTCGGACCATGCCTTGCCAGTTGGCCTTGGTGTCTACAACACGTCGGGGTCAGCCGAGCAAGTGACTTTGCGCGGCAACCTGGCCTACGTTGCGGCCACCGACGGCGGCCTCGAAATCATCGACGTGTCCGACCCCGCCGCCGCGGCTTTCGTGGGTTCGATCAGCACCTCTGGCAACGCCACCGGCGTGGCCGTGTCGGGTAGCCTGGCCTACGTGACGATTGACGGTGATGGGCTTGCGGTCATTGACGTGTCGGACCCCGCCTTGCCTGTCCATCTGGGCGGCTACAACACCGGGGGCGAGGCCCTGAGTGTGGCATTGGCGGGCGAGTTGGCATGCGTGGCCGACAACTACGGCGGACTTGAGGTGCTTGCCGTGTCGGGGCAGGTGTCCGGGGTTGCGAAGATGGGAGATTCAGCCTACCGCATCGACCTTGCCAACGCCGCGGTCGACGGTCAGTGGATCGTCCGCGTCCATCCCAGAATTACCGACCTGGCCGGAACTGCAATGGACCAGGATGGCGACGGCGTATCTGGCGAAACACTGGACGATGTCCATGCTTTTGATTTCACCGTCGATGTCGCGCTGCCGTCAATGCCGGAGAACCTGGCCTTGACCAATGACACCGGAGTGTCGGCATCGGATGGGCTCACGGCCGGGCCGAACCTTGCGTTTGCCTGGTCGGCGGCGACGGATTCGGATGGGATTTCGGGTTACGAGTATCGGCTGGACAGCGGAGCCTGGACGCTTACGGCTGGGCTGTCGGTTACGGTGAATGCCGGCGAGGGCCCGCACGTATTTGAGGTGCGGGCGGTGGATGGGCTGGGCAACATCGGTGATGCGGCGGCCCTTGGCGTGATGGTGGATCTGACAGCGCCAGAAACGCCGACCGGGCTCAAGATCAAGGGCACGACGTTTTCGTGGGATGCCACCACCGATGCAAACGGAATCTGGAAATACCAGCACAGAATCAACTCCGGAGGCTGGACGGACAACCTGGATACACAGACGGATACCGGCCTTCCCGCCGGCTCGGACGTCGTGGGCGACGTGCGAGCAGTGGACCGTGCCGGCAACGTCGGACCGTCGGGTACGACCATTTGGCCGAACTACGGGCCGCGCGTGGTCAGTCATTCGCCGGACGGGCTTGTCGGGGCCATCGACCGCGTCGACATCACATTCAACGAGCCCGTCAACCCCGCCACCCTTACGGCCGATGACGTGCTTGTCATGCGTCCGACGCCCGTGCTGCTGGGCGGTTACGACACGGCCGGCCAGGCCCGCGGCGTGACGCTGGCGGGCAATCTCGCGTACGTGGCTGACTACCAGAGCGGCCTGCAGATTCTCGACATCTCCAACCCCGCCGCGCCGGTTCGGCTCGGCGGTTACAACACCGCGGGCAACGCCCTCGGCGTGGATGTCTCGGGCAATCTCGCGTACGTGGCGGACTACACCAGCGGCTTGCAGATTCTCGACGTTACCAACCCCGCCGCGCCCGTGCGACTGGGCGGATATGACACGCCGGGCGTTTCCTACAGCGTGGCCGTCTCCGGCACGACGGCGTACGTGGCGGATTTCTTCCTGGGCCTGCAGATTATCGACGTGTCCGATCCGGCCGCACCGGTGCTGCTGGGCAACTACGACACCGCCGGCTTTGCCTATGGCGTGACCGTCTTGGGCACGACGGCCTACGTGGCCGACCGCGCCGCGGGCCTGCAGATCATCGACG
>JAUWQU010000238.1 GCA_030610965.1 Phycisphaerae bacterium | reverse complement strand
CGATCTGGCCACACCGCGATCGCAGTTGCTCAAGATGATGGACCCCTCGTCGCTCGTGGTGCGGGCGGGGCTACCGGAGAGCTGCGCTGCCGACATCCGCAAGGGCACCGTAGCCAGCGTTCGGCTGGATGCGTTTCCCGGAAAGACATTCAGTGCGAGGATCGAGCGGGTCTACCCCCGACTCGAGTGGGAATCTCGCACGCGGATCATCGAGGTGAAGATTATTGAGCCCGTGGAACTGATTCCCCATTTGTTTGCCCGGGTATCGGTGCAGGGCCGAGTGGTTGAGGACGCCGTGGTGGTTCCCGACGCGGCCATCGTGGCAACGCCCAGAGGCTATAAGGTCGTCTACGTCGTCAGTGATGGCAAGGCGAGTATGCGAAGGGTCACGCTTGGATTGGAACAGGGAGATCGCGTGCAGCTTACCGATGGCGTCCTCAGCGGCGAGATGGTCGTCATCGCCGGGAACCTCAACCTGAAGGATGGGGCGATGGTTCAATTAGGCAAGCTGGCGCAGGCCCCGACCAGCAATAAGGCGCCCGGGAGTAACGAGCAATGAGGATTACCGCCATAGCACTCAAACGCCCTGTTGCTGTCACTGTACTCACGATCGCGGCCCTGGCTGCCGGGTTGTTCAGCCTTACGCAACTTGACGTAAACTATTTGCCCGACATTTCCTACCCGATGGTAAAGATTCACATCTGGTGGCGCGGGGCGACGGCAGACGATATCGAGAACAACATCGCCGACCCCTTGGAGGAAGTGATTGCCACGGTTGATGACCTCGATTACATGGAGTCCTCCAGTATCGAGGGCATGTACACGCTGTTGGTAAACTTCAAATATGGGGTGGATGTGGAGGTGGCCTTCCAAGACGTGGTGGCCGCCATGGGGCGCGTAACAAAGAAACTGCCGCGCGACATGGACCCTCCGATCATCATCAAGGCCGACCCGTCGCAATTGCCGGTACTCGAGGTGATGCTCACCTCAGACGAGCACGATCTCGTCTGGCTTCGCGAGTGGGCGGACGAATGGCTCATTGATCGGTTGACAGCCGTGCCCGGCTCGGCAGGAGCCGAGGTCGTCGGTGGGCTGCAGCGGGAAATCCGTGTCCACCTCGACCCGGAACGTCTTCAGGCCTACAAGATATCCCCGGCCTGGGTTGCCAAGGCCCTCCACGAAGAGAACATCGAGACATTCGCCGGTCGCGTGACCATCGAGCTTCGCGAGATCATTGTCCGGCCCATGGGCGAGTTCGAGAATCTTGAAGAAATCGAAAACGTCGTCGTGGCAATAAGCCCCGACGGAGAAAAAGTCTACGTCAAGGATGTAGCCCGCGTGGAAGACTCACATGCGGAGATGCGGGTCGATACGCACTTCAACGGGCAGCCGTGCGTCGAGTTCAAGGTGCTCAAGCAGTATGCCGCCAACGCAGTCACGGTTGCCGAAGGTGTCAAGGCTCGCCTGGATGAACTGCAAAGACGCGGTGACATTCCGGAGGATATCCACTTCGCCTATGTGGAGGACGACGGCGTCTACGTCAGGAACGCCATCAATAGCGTGGAGGACTCGGCGATCTTGGCCGCCGTGCTTGTTGTCATTGTCGTGTACCTCTTCTTGGGGCGATGGCGGCAGGTGATCGTGATGGCCGTCGCTCTGCCAATCACTCTGCTGGCCAACTTTGCCCTGATGAAGGCCGCCGACTTCTCCATCAACGTCTTCTCCCTGGGAGGGCTGGTGGTCGCGCTGGGAGTGATCTTGGACAACTCTATCGTGGTTCTGGAGAACATCACGCGATTGAAGTCCGAGGGCGTGGACGATTACGCCCGGCAAGGTACCAAGGAGGTCGGCTCGGCGATCATCGCCTCTACCCTCACGTTCCTCGTGATCTTCATGCCGTTCGTGTTCGTGCCCGGCATGGTGGCCATCCTGCTCAGCGAACTCGTCTTTGTGGTAGGCGGGGTCGTACTGATCTCGCTGTTGATCGCGCTGACCCTCACGCCGCTGCTGACCGACAGGCTCCTGCGCCACGAGGCGACCGGGCAAAGTTCCCGCACCGCCAAGGCCTTTGATCGAATTATTGAATTCGGTATTCGTGTCTACCGGCGATTGCTGGGTGGCTGCCTGCGGGCAAAGTGGGTCGTGGTGCTTGTCGCGCTGGCGCTGTTCGGCGCGGGTGTATGGCTCGCCAGCCAAGCCGGCACGCAGTTCCTGCCCAAGCTCGACGATGGCCGCGTGATGGTGAAGCTCAAGATGCCTAGTGGCACCTCTCTGGCAGAAGTGGATCGGATTCTAACGCGGGTGGAAAACCGGTTCCAGGGCTTACCCGAGATCGAGAGCATGTTCCGGCTTTCCGGCGGCAGGGTCTTCGGGCTCTACACCCTCGAGGTCGGCAACGAGGGCAACCTGAATATCCAGCTTGTCCCGCGAAGCCAGCGGGATATCACCACGGCGCAGTTCCTCAAGAAGATCAGACCTTGGGTAGCCGGGATACAATCGCAGGAGCCAGGGGCTAAACTGCCTGTTAAGCCGAGGCCGATCAAGGGCTTGCGTAAGGTGGGCGAGCAGGACGTGGAGGTCTGCGTCAAGGGAAGTGACGCCATATTACTCTACGAGTTCTCCGAGAAATTGGCGGCCCGGCTTAACAAGACGCCGGGGCTCTCAGGCGTGAACATTTCGATGGACATGACCAAGCCGGAGTATCGCGTGTACATAGACCGCGCCCGCGCGTCGGCAATGGGAATCTCCGTCAACCAGGTTGCCACGACTCTGCGAGCTCAGGTGCATGGCCTTGTGGGAACCCAATACCGTGAAGGAGTGGAGTATTATCCCATTCGGGTCATGGTGCCTGAAATTAACCTTAGCAGCAAGACAGACCTGGAAAACCTGATCGTGGAGACCCGCCATGGCGAACCGATCTATCTGCGAGACATAGCAGAAGTTCGCAGGGCCGTGGGGCCCGTAGAGATATCCCGCGAGGACCAGATCATAAGGGTGATCGTTCGCGCTGACCCGGCCGGAGTCAGTGTTGGCGAGGCCCTCGCCCGCGCTGAGCAGGCGGCCATTGACCTGGAGCCGCCCCCGGGCGTCGAGATTTCCATGGGCAGCCAAGCCCGCTTCATGAAGGAAAGCCGCCAGGTCCTGGGACTGATCATCGGCTTCGCCGGACTGTTCGCCTACGTGATATTGGCCATTCAGTACGAATCCTTCGTGCTGCCTTTCCTTATCATTCTGAACGTCCCGTTAGCCCTGACTGGAGCTCTCCTCGCCCTGTCTTTCGCGGGCGCCCCGGTGGGTGTGACCGTGCAGATCGGCATCCTCGTGATGATGGGCGGCATCACGTCGCAGGGCGTGGTGCTATTGACCCTGGCCGAGGAGTATCGCCGGACCGGGCTGGCGCCTCTGGATGCCATCCGCAAAGCAGCCCCGACCCGCGTGCGCCCGATCTTGATGACCCAGTTGACCACGGTGCTCGGGCTGGTACCGCTGGCGATGAACCTTGGCGAGGGAGGCGGCATGCTCGTCACGATGGCTATAGCCGTGATCGGCGGCCTGCTGTACTCGCTGGTGCTGACGTTGTTGTTCCTGCCCGCGGCCTATGGGCTGGTTCACTTCAGGCATAAAGAGAAGCAAGAGGAAAGAATGTTTGATAGTTTCCAAGCCGAATCTTAGCTCAAACAGTTGCATGCACGGCGAACTGTTCTGCCGGCAGCTCTATATCCTGGCGAGCAGTTACGCTACGACAAGGAAGCAGCACTCCAGGGCGTAGACATGAAGCGAGTGTACCACGGGTTCCAGGCAAGGAAGGACGCCTAGCCGTCCGATTGGCGACTCGTCCGGGCACGTCGCGGACATCAAGCTGAAGCCGCGCCATGGGCGAATAGGTTGCCTGAGTTTACCACTGGCAGACAACCGCGATAGGAGATTGCCATGCAAAAGCCAAAGTTGAAGAACTGCAAGGCCTGCGGGAAGGATATCAGCCCCCTCAGTCCGTTCTGCCGCCAATGCGGCCATCCGCAAGGATCTGCCGTCGCTATCTGGCTCCTCGTCCTGTTCGGCGTTATCCTCATGGCCGCGTACTTGGCGTATTGTTTGTACGGGATTACGCTCTGCCGGTGAACGTCTGCCGATGCCTGTCGTCGATTTGTTGGCGCGCCAAGAAGATGGCATCCGTCCGGCGAAGTACACGTGAAGCGGAGGGGCTCGCGGTGTCGGAGGGCGATTCGAGGGGGGACTGATGAAAGATCAGGCCAGAGGCTGCCAGCGGTTCGGCAGCAGTTCGTCCAACCGGTTGTGCGGGTGCGAGGCGATGCGGGTCAGCACGCCGCTACAACTCGGCAGGGCCAGGCGGATTTCGCGGACGATGGGCGACCTGGCGGAAATCCTGTCGCGGACCACTTCGCCCGTTTGTGGGTGGGTATGCCTTTGACCCTGGAAATCCCGGTCTACAAGACGCATCTGGAGATGCGATCGGGCGAGTCGCTCCTCCTGCATCTGATCGGCAATGAAGGCGTGGCGGATTCGGCCGACAAAACGCTATCGCACCTGGCCGGTGTCGGCGACAATGTGCCTGCGGGACAGTTGCGGCGATTCACGACGGCGCTGGACGACCTCCGCCGGCTCGGCGAACTCGATCTGCGAATCAACCCTTCGCACGCGAAGTTGCGTATTACCTTTGCCAGGGAGAGCAGCAAATGCAGTTGCCGTCCAGTAGAGAGCTTGGCCGACTTGCCCGGCCGCTTGTTGTGATGTTGATTCTGGTGTGGGCTGCCCCCGCGCCGGGGCAGGGGACGAAGGCGGACTACGAACGAAGTGCGAGGCTGCGGGCGCTGACGCGCGACAAGGTCTTCCGCGACCGCATCGAGCCGAGTTGGTCCAAAGACGGCAAGCGGCTGTGGTACCGCGTGCAGACCGGCGCCGACCGCTACGAGTTCGTCCTTGTCGACGCCGCCAAGGGCACTCGCCGGCCGGCGTTCGATCACGAGAAGATGGCAAAAGCCCTCACCGGCGCCGGCATCGGCGGCGCACGGGCTGACCGATTGCCGATCACCCAGTTCGACCTCGACAAGGAGGCCGGAAGTGTGGTCTTTCGAACCGGGCCCACATGGTGGCGGTGCGATCTGAAGGGCTACACCCTGGCCAAGCTCGTCGGCGGGCGAGGAACGGGCAAGGCCGAGGCGCTTCGCGCCGTGACGGACGGGCCGCGCGCCTCCGGCAGCAACGGGCCGGAAACCAACGTGACGTTCCTCAACCTCACCAAGGGCCCGGTGGAGCTGTTCTGGCTGGACCAGTCCGGCCAGCGCCGCAGCTACGGCAAGGTGGCCGCCGGCGCCGAGCGCAGCCAGCGCACCTTCGCCAACCACGTCTGGCTGGTGGTCGATGCCCGAGGCAAGCCGCTGGGCGTCTTTCAGGCCGGGCCCAAGCCGGCACAGGTGGAGGTCACGGGCAAGCCCCCCGTCCGGCGGCCCAATACGCCTCGTCCCGCCAAGCCGAAACGTCCGCCGGCACGAAGCAGCAGCCACTCGGGGTCTCGCTCGCCGGACGGGCGATGGGCCGCGTTTGTGACCGACCATAATGTCTGGCTGCGCGCGGCTGAAGGGGGTGAGGAATTCGCCCTGAGCACCGACGGCAAGCCCGACGATCGCTACGAAGGGCGATTCTACTGGTCCCCGAACTCAGAGCGCCTCGTTGCGCTGCGGACGCGCCCGGCACAGGAACACCTAGTGTATGCCATCGAATCCTCGCCGCGGGACCAGGTCCAGCCCAAACTACACTCCTGGAACTACCTCAAGCCAGGGGATCGCATCGCCGTAACCAAACCCCACCTATTCGACGTGCCGGGAAAGAAGCACCTTCCGGTTCGCGACGACCTGTTCCCCACTCCCTATCGCATCGGCGGGTTCCGATGGGCGGCCGACTCCAGTCGCTTCACATTTGTCTACAATCAGCGCGGCCACCAGGTGCTTCGCCTGCTGGCCGTCGACGCGAAGGACGGCTCGGTGCGCGCGATCGTGGACGAGAAGAGCAAGACGTTCATCCACTACTCGGGCAAGTACTTCCTCCGTTGGCTCGACCAGACGGACGAGCTGATCTGGATGTCCGAGCGCGCCGGCTGGAACCACCTGTACCTCTACGACGCGGTCAGCGGCAAGGTGAAGAATCAGATCACCAAGGGCGACTGGCTCGTGCGGGGCGTCGACCGCGTGGATGCCGAAAAACGACAGATCTGGTTCCGTGTGGGCGGCATCCACCCGCAGCAGGACCCGTATCATATCCATTACGCACGCATCGGCTTCGATGGCCGCGGACTGACCCTCCTG
>JAUWQU010000269.1 GCA_030610965.1 Phycisphaerae bacterium | reverse complement strand
AGGCCAGCCATTCGATTCCAGCGCGCGCAACCAGTTTCACGGGCACGTCGCGCAATATAGCCGCGCCGGCGACCTGCTGGCTGTGGAAGTGGACTGCGGCGACCTGGAGTTGACGGCCCTTGTCACCTACGCCTCGTTCGAACGCCTGGCCATTCAGAAAGGCAGGCAGGTCTACGCGACCTTCAAGAGCTCCGCCACACACTGTTTCTGACGGCCCGTCGGCTGGACGCGCCGCTCGGGGCCGAAGGCAAGCCGCCGGGTTGCGGATAATGTTGACCTGCGCCAACAACAACCTGGAGTCTTACTGTACAATGGCGGCTTGTCCCGGCGCGGACGGATATAAGGCAAATACCGCTCCGTTGGCCGCAATATGGACCCGCCGGGGGCGTTATACGGGCTGAGAGAATGGAACCAGAGCGGCTTCGAGCAGTAATTGTGTCGGCTCAGGCAGGCGACTCGGGCGCCTATCGCGAGTTGCTGGACACGTACGGCCGGCGGCTATACGGGTATTTTCTTCGCGCCACGGGCAGTCACCACGACGCTGAAGACCTGCTCGGCGAGATAATGCTCAAGCTGGTTTCAAAGCTCGCCAAGTACGATGACCGAGGGCGGTTCGAGCCCTGGCTGTTTCGGATCGCGGCGAATATGGTCCGCGACCGGATCCGGCGGTCGAGGGCGAACCCGGCGCCGGCGAGCCTTTCGGTCGAGAGCGAGGCCGGCACCAGCCGGGCCGACCAGCTCCTGGCTGAGACTGGCTCGGCCGACGACGGCCTTTTGGCCGAGGAGGCGTCCGAACGTTTGCAGCAGGCCTTGTTGAAACTGGACGAAACGACGCGGGACATGATTCTCGTGCGTCATTTCGGCCAGATGAGCTATAAGGGAATCGCCGATTTGTTTCAGTGTCCTTTGGGCACGGCTCTGGCAAGGGTGCATCGGGGGCTGAAGGCACTTCGGCGTATGATGGGTGCGGATTATGAATCTGACTGAACGGCAATATGAACGGATAGCCCGGCGCCTCGACGGCGAGGCCGTGGCGCTCTTGGCCGACGAGCAGGCCGTCTGCGACGAGATCGCCGGCGACGAGGCGCGACTGGTGCCCGCGCTGGCAGTGCCGGACGGGCCAAGCCGCGGCGGCTTGCGGCGAGCCGAGATCCTGGCCCAAATCGGCTTGCAGGAGAACCTGCTGGGCGAGATGCTGGACGTGGACGTGCCGCCGGCGGCGATGGGCCGGGCGTGGCGACGCACCCAGGTCGCGCTGGCCAGGCCGCAGCGGATGCTGCTTCGCGTAGGCGCGGTCGCGGCCTCGGTTGCCGTCGCGGCGGGCGTGCTGCTGACGCTGACACTGATCGGCCGGCAGCCAGGCGGACCGGTGGCATCGACCCCGCCGGCCTCTCGATCCGTGCCCGCTGACGTGTACCTTGCCTCCGTCTCGGCCGCCCAGGACCCCGCGATCAACCTCCTTGCAGTGGAGATCGACCAGCTCGAGGCCGACGTGTTGGCCTCGGCCCTGCCGGCCTCGGTGGACATCGGCCTCGATCAGGCAGAGCGAACCATCGAGGAGTTCTGGCTCGACGACGTGTTGGTGGAATAGCTGGAGTAGTTGATGCCGATCGGGCCGATAAGAATCAGGTCCATGCGAAGGTGAAATGATGCGAAGATTCTGGAATGTAGTTATGCCGCTGGCGGCGGCGGCAATGCTGGCAGGCTTGGCGGCCCTGAACCGCCCATCGTCGGCGCTGTCGGCGCCGCAGGGCGAGGCCAGGCCATCTGACAAAAAGCCCCCGGCCGGCACGGGTAAGCGCGGCGGCTCGGACTCCGACGAGCCCAGGGGCTTCCGCGGGTCCGTGAAGCTGACTGCCGAGCAGCAAAAGGAAATCCTGGACTACCTCAAGTCCCGTCGCCCGGAGATATACGAAGAGGTCATCGCCCAGCGAGAAAAGGACCCGTCTCGGTTCAAGCGAACGCTCGCCAGAATCCACCCGTTCATCGTCAGGATGCGCAAGCTGCCCGAGCCGGTCGCGCAGGCCTACGAGGCACTCCAGCAGACGCACGTGAACCTGTGGCGGCTGGCGCGCGATTACAACTCCGCCGATTCCGCCGACAAAAAGCGGGACGTCGAAAGCAGAATGCTGGCCCAGGCCAGAAAGAAGTTCGAGGCCGAGCAGCTCGTCAGGGGCCATCGCCTGGCCGACCTCGAAGAGCAGATTCGCGACCTCAAGGCCGAGCTTGCCCAGCGGGCCAAGGATCGCGAAACCGTCATCAAGGAAACCATCGACAGGTTCAAGCGCGGCGCCACCCGTTACAAGAAGGGCAGGGACCGCTCCTCGGCCGGCGAAAAAAGCGATCGCCCCCGCCCGTCGCAGCCCAAGAAGGCCGACAAGCCCAGGGACTGAACCCCGCCGGCTTGCCCGCGCGGCCTTCGCTCGCGTATCATGGGGAAGATGACCAGCAACGCATCCCACCAAGGCCCGCATTGCACGCCGGACGACGGACGGGGCCCGTTTTCCAGCCCGGTTGTCGACCGCGTCCACGAGGCCGGCAACGTCTGGAAGCTTCCCCGCGGCGAGATCCGGCTGCCCGAGGTATTCGGCTTCTGCCAGGGGGTAAAGCGGGCGCTGACGATGCTCCAAAAGGCCGTCGCCGACTGCGCCGGTGCGGGGAAGCGCTTGCTGCTGCTCGGGCAGATTATCCATAACCCATGGGTCAATTCCTACTTCGAGAATATGAGCGTGCGGATACTCTCTCGCGAGCAGATCGAGAACCCCGCGGATCACATCACCTCCGATGACTGCGCCGTCATCCCGGCCTTCGGTGTCAAGCTGCCGGTCGAGCAGCAGCTCCGCGCCATCGGATGCCGAATCGTCGATACGTCCTGCGGCGACGTGCGGCGGCTGTGGTCCTGGGCGGACCGGGCGTCCGAGGAAGGTTACGGCGTGCTGATCTTCGGCCGGGCAGACCACGACGAGACGGTCGTTACCAAGAGCCGCCTCGACGCATCCGGCGGGCGGTACGTCGTGGCAGGCGACCTCGACCAGACACGCAAGTTCTGCGACCTCATTACGCGCCGGCGCGACGGGGCCGAGTTCGCCAGCGTCTTCGGCCCGCAGGCCACCAACGCCTCCGGCCTCGAGCCCTTCGCCAAGCTGGCCCAGATCAGCCAGACGACCATGCTCTACGACGAAACCATGACCGTCCGCGAGCTGGTGCGGCAGGCGTTCGTCGAGCGTTTCGGAGCCGAACCCGCCGACCGGCGGCTGCTGTTCCAGCCCACCGTCTGCCGCGCCACCCAGGCCCGCCAGACCGCGGCCGTTCAACTGTGCCGCCAAGGCTGCGACCTTGTCGTGGTGGTCGGCGGGTTCGATTCGTCCAACACCCGCCACCATTACGAGCTCGCCCACGGCCTGGCGCCCGCCTGGTTCATCGAGGCCGCCGACGCCATTCACAGCCAAAGCGAGGTCGAAACCTTCGACCCCGCCGCCGGGCCGAGCACGGTAACCGACTGGCTGCCAAAGCGCCGCCCCCTGACCATCGGCGTGCTAGCCGGCGCGTCCAGCCCGGAAGTGGTAGTCGGCCAAGTGCTCGAGCGACTGGCGACGTTCCTGCAATAAATGGTTAGCGTCCCTATTTAAAATGGGTGGCAACCATTGGCGATTTGCCTGGGGGGCGTTTGTATCTTCTATTACCTGGGTATGGTACTTACACGACGACGAAAAGCATTGGCGGTGGTTCTGGGCATTGCGGCGGCTGTGTTTTTTGCCGACCGCGTGATGGGCTGGATTCCACTGGGTCCCGAGCAGGCGGCGGCATCGGCGTCCTTGGGTATTTCTCTGGACGAGGAATATGGCGAGCAGATGCGGGAGACGGCCGCGATGGCGAATTTTCCGCCGTCGCCGCGAACGCTGGCGGATCGCCTGGACGATCTGGCCGGCAGTGAGGGGCTGGACGGCATGTCGGTGGGGGACGCGTTCTGTCCGGCGCCTTCCTGGGTCGGCCAGCCGAAAGAGGCGGCCCCTACGCCGGACGCGGTCGAGGCTGCGGCCCGGGCTGCTGCCGAGGCCGCTGCCCAGGCTCGCGTGCGTCAATTCAGGCAGCACAAACTGACGGCCACCGCCATCGGTTCTGACGGCGGCATGGCCATCATAGACGGCCAGTGCATAACCGTCGGCCGGGCGATGGACGGCTTGCGGCTGGTCTCGGTGGGCCGCGGTTCGGCCACTTTCGCCGGCGAGGGCATCGAGGTGACGCTACGGCTGCCGACAGACTGACCGGCCCTGCGGGGATAGCCGCGAATAGTCCGAAATGTGGGGATGTTTAGTTGCTCAGGCCAACGAAAAACTCTCACCGTAACTTAAGTCGGGTTCTGGCAGGACCGAAACATGAAGAGACACAAGTACGAGCTTCAAGTACGAGCTTCATACTAGCCAGTACACCCACTTAGGAGGTAGGACGACGATGGCAAGCAAGAAAACACATGGGAAGAAGGGCTTCAGCCTGTTGGAACTGGTGGTGGTTGTGGTGATCATTGGTATCATCGCGGCCGTGGCGATTCCGCGGATGAGCCGTGGTTCGGCGGGCGCCGCCGAGGCGGCGTTGTCGGGCAACCTGGCCGTGCTTCGCAACGCTCTTGACATGTACTCCGCCGAGCACACCGGTGCGTTCCCGAAGATCGACGTGGCGTCCGACGCGCTGACGAAATACACCGACAGCGCGGGCGACACGTCTGACGCGCGAGACGCCACGCACCTTTACGGCCCGTACCTTCGCAAGGTTCCGCCGCTTCCGGTCGGGGCCGCCAAGGGCAACACCGGCCTGGCCGTCAAGACCGGCGCGGGCGTGGGCTGGATCTACGACGATACCAACGGCGACATCGCGCCCAACACCACCGACACGGAAAAGGACGCCGCCGGCAAGCTGTACACGGATTATTGATTCGCCACAAGCCGCGGGCCTGAGGGGCCCGCCGGTCGCCTGAAAACGCAGGGCCCGGCTGCCGGCCGCTCGGCGCGACGCGAAACCGCGTGGCGCCGAGCGGTTTGGCTGTTTCCAAAGGAGAGGGCGGGAGCGTCCTGATGAGCGAGGGAAATCCCAGGGCGAATCGTCCCGGCCGGCAGGGATTCAACCTGTTCGAGTTGGTGATGGTGATCGCGATCATGAGCATCGTGGCCGCGATCGCCGTTCCTCGTTACGGCCAGGCCGCGGCGAGATACCGCGTTGCCGTCGCGGCGCGTCGTATCGCCAAGGACCTGGCCCTTGCCTCACGACACGCCCGCAACGCCGGGGCCTCCCGAACCCTCACCTTCCATTCGGCCGGCGGCGAGTACACCATTTCCGGCCTGGCGGGCCTCGAAAAGAGCGCCCACCCATACCGCGTGGACCTCTCGGCCGAGCCGTACCGCACGCGCGTCGACTCGGTCGACTTCGGCGGGGACGGGGAGGTTACATTCAACGGTTATGGCGTGGCCGACAGCAGCGGGCAGGTCGTCCTGAAATCCGGCGATATCACCCGCACGATCACCTTCGACGCCGACAGCGGAAGGGCAACTGTGCAATGAACGGGACCGGCATGACATCCTATCCGGAGCCTCGACGATTCCGGAAATCCGCAATCCAAAGGACGGCCCGGCGGCCCGGCTACACGCTCATCGAGATGGTGCTGGCCCTGGCGATTACAACCACGCTGCTGATGGGCATGAGCGCGTCGATCGTCATTGCCAGCAGAACCGTCAGCGACGGCCTGGACATCGTCGGACTCGCGCTGCGGACATCCGACGTGCTGGGCGAGGTCAACAGCGACCTGTCCATGGCCCAGGCGTTCGTGGATCGCTCGGCCTCGGCGGTGACGTTCTCCGTGCCGGACCGCGACGGCGACGGCAAGAGCGACGTGGTGAGGTACTGGTGGACCGGCTCGGCCGACGGGCGGCTGATGAAACAGATCAACGACGGGCCGGAGGTGTCGCTGGCCGAGGACGTCCGGCAGTTCGCCCTGACGTACGGCCTGTCTACGATGGCGGCAGAGACGGCCGGCGACCGCGAC
>JAUWQU010000309.1 GCA_030610965.1 Phycisphaerae bacterium | reverse complement strand
GTTGCCCTGGGGGACCTTCCAGCCCAGACGCCCCGAAGCGTCCAGCTTGCCGGTCAATTCGACGATCGAGTGGCTGTCGCCCGGAATGCCGCCGGACGGCTGCGACTTCCGCGGCTTCTCTCCTTTTCCAAGCAACTGTATCTCAGAGATCTGGCCGTTCCAACTCTTTGGGCCCATGTAGGGATAGGAGGCCGTGATCAAGAGCCGAAACGCCTTCGCGCGCACCTCGGCAAAAGTGACGGTCAGCGCCTTCTTCTGATCGAGAGTGAAGCGGTGGACGGTCTGGAATGTCTTGCCATCCAGCGAGGTTTGAATCTGGCAGTGGCGCGGGCCGCAGTCCGGATAGGGCGCGATGAACAGCCCCCCCGCGGCGAAAGGCTCAGCGAACTCGAACTGCAAGAACTCGGGCTTCGACTCCGTAGGGCCCATACCCGGCTTGTTGCCGTTGGATATCCACCGCGACTCGATGTGGCGATCCAGCGCCAGCGCGGTCGTATAGTCCTTGTACGTGGAGCTGGCGGTCAGTTTGGGAGATGCGTTCTCCATTGCCGACCACTCCGACTCGGACGACTTGGGCAATCGAACCGCCAGCACGTCGGCGTCCTTGTAGTAGTTGCCCTTTGTCGGAGGCTTGGGCAGCACTTCGGAGAAGGACGACGGCCCCTTCACCCGGGTCTCACTCCATACAATCTGCTTCAGCGCGTGCTCGGGCGTAACCCAGGTGCCGCCGCAATTCCAGCCGCTGCAAATGTTGAAGCTCAGTTTCAGGCCAACGCGATCGGCCTCCCGGACAGCATGGGCAAACAGCTCCCGCCAGGCGTCACTCATGAACCTGGGGCCCCCCGGTGACGTCTTCCCAAGGCCTGCGTCAAAGACCAGCGCTCCGCCGATCCCCTGCCGCTTCATCTCCTCCAGGTCGCGAGTGAGCCCCTCCTTGCTGGCGTTGCTGTCGAGCCACCACCAGTAGACCCAGGGCTTGGCCACTTCCGGCGGGGCGGCGAAACCGCCGGCCAGATTGTCATCGGCCACTGCCGTTGCTGTCAACAAGGTGGCTGTAAGCAGCACCAATCCGATCATCGCTTGTCGGGTCATGACACCTTCTCCAATTTGCGAAAACTCGTTATCTGCGATGTCGTGTCAAACCGGGATGTCCCGGATGGCCTCTGGCCGACGACCGCCGGCGCCCAATTCACGGCCGGAGGTCGGGGCGACGGCTTGGCTCCGGTAGAGTCTCTCCTGGCCACGCCTTCACCGCGGGACTCTTTCATTCGCTACTGCTCGCCAGTTATCTGGCGCTTTCCCAGGAAATAATCTCACACACAGAGAATAAGCCGCGATGGTTTGTTTGTCTACTTGACGCAATATTTGCGTCAAGTAGACGCTCCAGAAGTATTTGACTCATGGCTCAAGCCCGGCGCCCGTCAGCGGTCTGGGCCGGCCATTATCAGATATAATTGGGCTAAATTAGTACATTCCCGATTTCTCGCGATCCTATAATAGTGTGCGGGCGTAAGAATCTTAGCTTCATGCCGGCGGATTGTGAGGTCACGATGATTTCCGACCGAGTATTACTGGATATCGAATCGCAGCAGGACTTCTTCAGCCCTGGAGGGGCGCTCTACAGGCCGCAGTTTTCGGGCGTGGCCCGGAAGATAGCTCGACTCTTTGCCTGGGCTCGCGTCAATGACATCCCGGTCATCAGCACCGTTCTTCGGCTCCGGCCGGGCGAGCGCGGGCCGCTGTCTTCAAGGCCCTACTGCGTGGACGACACCGAGGGCGAGCAGAAACTGGCCAAGACAGTGCTTCCGCGCAGGATCAACCTTGGCCTGCTGAACACCACCGACCTGCCGGATCACATGTTCCAGAGATACCAGCAGGTTATCTTCGAGAAACGAAACGCGGACATCTTCGCCCATGTCCGGGCCGAGCGGCTTATCACCGAGTTGCCCCCCTGCACGTTCGTACTCTGCGGGGCGGGAGTCTCGGCGGGGATCGTTCAGGCGGCCGTGGGCCTGCGCAGCCGGGGCTTCCCGGTAATCCTGGCCAGCGACGCCGCCCTGGACGTATCGCCGGAGCCGGCGAGGATGGCCCACCTGCGGATGGCAGCCAAGGGAGTCCTCTACGCGACGACCGAGAGCATAGTCGCCCCCGTCGCCAAACCTCGTCGACTGAGCTTCCGTACCGCCCCGCGGCTGGAGCGACAAGCCTTCTGATTCTAGTAGCCTGTAGCCGGCAGCCTGTAGCCAGTTTACCCCAAGCAAGGCCAAGGGGTAGTCGGTAAGCCGGAACCATTGTCTTTCTCTGTGTCTTGACAAGATTCCCCACCGCAGCCCCCCGGGCCTCTCGGAACGGATCCAAGCTCTTCGGAAAAGAAAGACGAGGCCCGCTTCTTCTTGGCCTCTGCGCCTCCGCGGCTCTGTGGTAATCCCCTTTGCTGCCCAACCTGCCCCCTTGCGGCAAAGACGCTTTTCTGGTACGTCCATCGACATGGCCGAGACCGATCAGACCTGGACCGTCCTTCACCTGATAAACTGGACGAAGGATTACTTCGCCAAGGGCGGCATCGAGGACGCCCGCCTGGCGGCCGAGGTGCTGCTTGCCCACGTGCTCAAGTGCAAGCGGATCGATCTCTACGCCCGCTTCGAGCACGTACCCGAGCCCGACCGGCTCGCGGTCTACCGCGACATGGTCGCCCGCGCAGGCAAGCACGAGCCGGTTGCTTACCTCGCTGGCCACAAAGAGTTCTACTCGCTGGAGTTCAAGGTTACTCCCGAGGTGCTCATCCCGCGCCCCGAGACGGAAACACTCGTCAGCGAGGCCATTGCCCACATCAAGCAACTATCCCGGCCGGGGCGGGTGTGGGATGTCTGCACCGGCAGCGGCTGCGTCGCCGTCGCCATTGCAAGCCAGGTCAAGGACGCCGAGGTGCTCGCGACGGACATCTCGCCGACGGCGATCGAAGTGGCAGCCGGAAATGTAGCCGCCCACGGCTTGACCGGCCGCGTTACGTGCCGGCAGGCGGACCTTCTCGACCTCCCCGCCGACTGCGAGGCCTGGGCCCAACTTGACGTGCTGACGGCCAATCCGCCTTACGTGGCCGAGGGCGACGAGGTGGCCGAGAGCGACGAGGTGGCCGAGGATGTCCGGCGCGAGCCTGGCGTGGCCCTTTACGCCGGGTCCGACGGCCTGGCCGTCATCCGCCCGCTGCTTGCCCGGGCGCCGGAGCTGCTCGTACCGGGCGGCCTGCTCGCGATGGAGTTCTCGTTCACCCAGGCCGACGCCGTCCGTGAGCTTATTGTAGCCGGAGGCGCCTTCGACGAACCGCGAATCCTCCGCGACCACCAGGGCATCGAACGGACCGCCGTGGCCAGGCGCAAGGCGTAGAGCAAAGGGGTTAAGCTTCACTCCTCTATGTAGGTAACCGAATCGGGCTCGAAGTATTTGCCGGAGCGCCCAGCCGCGACGATCAAATACCCCCCGCCACCAGGCACAGACCACCCAGCCAAAACCTTGTTGGCATCCTGCGGGCAGTTGTCGGCGTTGAGGTATCTGGCGTTATCCCCGACGACGAAAGGTTTCTCAGAGCCCAGCCGAGCCGGGAAGTAAAGGATCGCCATAGGCGGGTCGCGGAAGTCGATAATAGTATTTGGCACTCCAGCGACCGTGCCGAGCATATCATCGTCTAGCATGCCGTAGGCCGCGACGGGAAACGTACCATTGGGATCCGTGAACAGGCATCGGGCCAGAAGGGCGCTGCCGGCGTTCTGACAGTTGGGATACTTCTCGGGGCTCGTCCCGCGGATCAAGGCACCCACGCTCTCAGAGTCCTGCCCGGGATAGTACCGGTTGCCAGTGGCTGACATCTTGTATACGGAAGCCCCGGTGGATATGGACTGGACCCTCACAAGCAGTTTCATCCGGCGCTGCGGTCGCCGCCAGTTGTGACTGGTCCAACGGGCCACCGTTATGACCACGACGGCGGCACAGACCAAAAGGACAATACACCCTACGACCGCCAGGAGCTTGACACTGGCTGAGCCTCGCCGCCTGATCGCGGCCTCACCCGCGTAGTCCGCCTCACTGGAAGGCTCGGGGATGGGCAGGCCATCTTCGCGCGTGCCGTCGATATGCATGGAAATCGCCTCCTGTATGTTATGCAGACATTCCTGGCGGGTCTGGCCGGTCGCGACGCAGCCGGGCAGATCGGGCACATAGGCGCTGAAGTTCGAACCTTCGGCTCGTTCCAGAATGACCAAGTATTCCCTGGGGTTCATCCCCATCGTGCGTTCCTTTGTCCTTGGTAATAGTACCCCGGCGTTCGTGCAGCCGACAAGAGCAAAATGTCGGTCCGGGCGGCCTGCTGGCGATGGAGTTTTCGTTCACCCAGGCCGACGCCGTCCGCGAGCTTATCGTCACCGGCGGCTTCGACGAGCCGCAAATCCTCCGCGACCACCAAGGCATCGAACGAATCGCCGTGGCCAGGCGCAAGGCGTAGCGAACCACGGGAGCGTGGGAGGCTATTCCAGGGCGTCCTGCCAGGTCATCGCCTCCGGCCAAGCCGTCTCCATGAGGCGAACGCGATCGCCATCCCGCACGACGTACCGCAGGCGCTTCGCGTGATTCTTGAAACCATCCGGAATCCACAGGCCTTCGTGCGAGGGCCCTTCAAAGCCGTCGCAGACGATGAAGTGCTCGCGGTTGGCCCGAAGCCTACTGGCCCGCGGCCCGCGAAATCCCTTCCAGTAGACGTGCCTGCCGTCCGCGGAAAAGCCCGGCGAGTCCAGGGTCATGCTCGCTCCGCCGCCGGTGGCTGAACTCCAGTGCAATACATTTTCCGGGTCATACCGTCCGGTAAGGCTCTTGCCGTCCACGCTCACCCACCATCGCATATTCTGGCCGAGAGCACAGGCGATGTGCCTGCTGTCGGGAGAGAACACCGGCTTACTGGCGTTATCGTGGCCCGTCGCGAGGACCTCGATCTCCTTTTCGATTCGCATCAGCTCGCCGCGGTTATACGTTGAGCATGCGAGAGCCCGGCCACCGGGCGAAAACACCACCCGTGGTTCGCCGCCCGGCTGGGCCACCTCCTTGCCGTCCCGGATGACGAAATGCTTCTTGCAGTCGGCGCTCCTGGCCCAACACGCGAGGCTCTTGCTGTCCGGCGAGAAAAACGGATAGAGCACATCCGGGTATCGCAGGCCTTCCTTTCCGTCACAGACGACCATCTCTGCCCCGCCCTGCTTCACGGTGAAGGCCAGACGCTTGCCGTCGGGGGAGAACTTCAGGTGGCCGACTTTCTCATAGGGCTTCAGTGGCTTGCCGTCAAGGACGACAAACTCCTTGCCCGTTTCGTCTCGCGCCGTGTACGCAAACCTCTTGCCGTCCGGCGAGAAACTATAAGAACCAATGCGCGCGTAGTGCGGCCCGGCCTTGCCATCGCAGACGATCCACTCTATCTGCCCCTCCTTGACCCAGTACGCGATTCTGCCGCAATCCGCCGAGTACACAGCCCGGCCGGCACCGACGGTGGGAATGGCCTTATCCTCTTCGCCTGCGAACACGATGAACGAATTACCGTCTTTGATTGCCTGGTACGGCAGGCGCTTGCTGTCCCGG
>JAUWQU010000710.1 GCA_030610965.1 Phycisphaerae bacterium | reverse complement strand
CTGCCACAGGTCGAGGTCTCGCGGATGGGCGTTGGTGATGAGGATATCGGCCGGCGTTTCCTGGGTGAAGCCGCAGACCTCGCCGCACGTCCGGGCGAGCCGGCGGTGGACGGCCAGGGGCTCGCCCGCCATCGGGCAGACCGGCAGGTCCTTGCCGTCGAGCAGATACTGCACGCTGAACGTCGCGCCGTGGCGGGCGTCGATGAGTTCTCCGGCCCGGTCAATGACGGCCCGCATGGGGTTGGCCTCGACGCCGACGAGCTGGCGCTGCCCACGTCGGCGAATGCCCGTGCGGTGCAGCGCGCGGATGCTCGCCAGTTCACCACAGCCGGGGAAAAACATCTTGTACCCGCCGCCGAAACCGGCCTGAAGGTGCGGCGAGACCGACGCGATCAGAATCCGCAAGTCGGCCTGGGCCACCCCGCGGTCGATCAGCACGCGGACCGATCCGGCGCGCCCGACCTCGACGTACTTCGAACGGTCATCCCAGGGATTCATGCGCCAAGGGATGTGGCCCACGGCCGGGCCGAGCTTGGCGCGGGCCTGGTCGTCGCTGATCGGCGGGTGCATGCCGCTGGCGATGACGATCTCCATCTGCCCGTCGGCGATGCCGGCCTGGCGGACTTCCTTCAGGACGATATCGAGGATATCCCCCAGCGGGCTGTGCCGGGTCAGGTCTTCGACGACCAGACAGACGCGGCCATGGCGAGCGGCGTGCAGCAGTTCCCGCAGCGTCGGCCCTGCCAGAGGCCGCTGGAGGGTTGCGGCCAAGCGCTGTCTCCAATCGGCGGTGGCCGGCTGCAATCGGGCCTCGGCCAGCGGAAGAAGCGTCCAGTCGGCCGGGATCGAGATCTTCAACTCGTCATCGCCCCACGGGACGCGGAGATCCGACATCATTAGGGCTTCCTCGGGCAGTCGCCTTGGCCTTTGCTTCCCATTCGGCCGACAACGACGTGGTAGACGCCCAGCGGCTCGGGGAAGATGTCGAATTTGTCGAAGCCGGCCGGGGCCAGCAATTCCTGAAGCTGCCTGGGGCTTCGGTGGATCATGTGCAGACCAAACACCTGGCGGAAGAACCGGTCGGTGCCGTGGCGCAGGGAGATGCTGTTGAAGACGATTGCCGAGCCGGCGGGCATGACCCGGCGCAGCGCCTGAGCGATGCCGCCGATCTCCTCGTCGGTGATGTACTCGAAGATGCCGATGGTCTTGACGATGCTCACCCGCTGGTCGATTAGCAGCGCCACGTCTCGCACGTCGCCCTGGATAAACGTCATGCGGTCGCGCAGGCCCATCTCGTCAGCGTGCCGCCGGCCGAAATCGAAGGCATCGCTGCTGATATCCACCAGCGTCGCGTCGGCACGCCGTTTGGCCATGGCGAGAGCGTCGGCGGTGATCATGCCGGGCCCGGCCCCCAGACACAGCAGGTGGACCGGTTCGTGGTCGGCCTGGTCGATCAGGCTGGCGATGAGCCCGCCGGCCAATTTCCGCCGGTTCCGCAGGGCCATCGGGATCGTGCCGCCGTTGACCAGAAGGCGGTCCCATAGCTTCTCGGGCTTGCCCTGGTAGCTGATGACCATGCTCCGCCAGCCGCCGGGGTTGCTCCAATTCGCCTGCGCGAGTTCGCTGTTGCCGTTACCCAGCCACTTCTTCCACCAAGACGCCGGAAGCCGGTTGGCCAGCGGGTTCAGCACGACCTTCTTGGCAAGTTTCGCCATCGGGGCCAATCGCTCGAACTCGATTTCTTCAATCGATGAATCCAATATCTTGCTCCAGTGTCTGCCTGGCTCTGCCGGCCGAACATTCCCGAAGGTCGCGCCTCGCCCGACCTTGGCTGGCCCGTTCTTGCCAGCATTTATGCAGCGGCGTATTATAACGAACTATGGGCGTCACTAATACATGTTGCATCTGCAATACTTCCGGCCTGGCCGGGACCGGCGTGGAAACCGCTTCCGTGCGGTCGAACGTCCGGCCGTTCCACAGGCGCCAGTTTTCCGTCTGGCGATGCCCCGCGTGCCGGTCCATCCACGCCGCCGACGAGGTCGATCTGGACGAGGCCTACCGGCCATATCCCTTCTTCGGCCAGAAGCTGGACTTCATTCTCCGCTGCGGGTACCGCCGGTTGACCCGCCGACTCCGCCGCGCCGGCCTGCAACCGGGACAACGCGTGATCGACTTCGGCTGCGGCAGCGGACTGCTCGTGCAATACCTGCGAGAGAAAGGCTGCGACGCCTCGGGCTACGACCCGTACTCGCCCGACCACGGCGACCCGGCCCGGCTGGCCGAGCAGTACGACGCGGTCATCGCGCAGGATGTCCTCGAACATGACGAAGATCCGCTCGGCGTGCTGGCTCGCCTCGACGGCCTGGCCAGGCCGGGCGCCTTGATCGCCATCGGCACGCCGAACGCCGCCGGCATCGACCTGGCGAAGGCGGAGAGGTTCGTCCACCCGCTGCACCAGCCGTATCACCGGCATATCCTGGCCTTGCCCGCGCTGCTCGACGCCGGCCGGCACATCGGCTGGCAATTGGAGCGCACGTACCTGACCCCGTACACGAACATGCCCGTGCTGTCTCTGCCGATGCTGCACTACTACATGCGTTGCTTCGACGGCACGATCAACGCCCTCTTCGACCGGCCAATCGGCAGCGCGCGCCTGTGGCTGAGCCCCGAGACGGCCTTCTACCTGATCTTCGGCTACTGGCTCTGCGACGACGCCGACATCGTCGCGATCTTTCGCAAGCCGACGGCATAGGGGGCGCGGGCGCGGCCCAGCCCCGCAGGTCGCAGTGATCGGGTTATACGTACCCGGCCAAGGCGGGTATACTGCGGCGACACGTGGCGGGGTGCTGGCGAGCCCTGTCCTATCAGCCAGTCAACACCAGCCCGGCCTGGGTATGCCGCGGGCCCTGGCGGGAGAAGTGCGATGGAATACGTAACGTTGGGTCGGACGGGGGTGACCGTC
>JAUWQU010000031.1 GCA_030610965.1 Phycisphaerae bacterium | reverse complement strand
ACTGTTCTGCCTCCGGCTTGGGAAGCGGACACGATGCGTTCGTCTTGTGCCCTCGCCACGAGAGCAGCGCGTCGATGATTGGTCAGCCGCAGCCGCCGGGCTTCGGTTTACTTCGACGACCCAACCGGAACGATAGCCATGCCCACTTCATAAAGGCCCCTCAACTCGATTGCCTCGGACGATTCTAACCCGGCATTTCCCGGATGACCGCTGGCCGATCCCGGCGCGCCGGGATTGTCAGCCTGTACGGAGATTCTACCACGATCGCCGGCATCGACAAACTTCCTCTCGGCTTGAAGGGCGAGCCGGAGCCGCAATCTGACCGGGCTGGTGGGCACGTTGAAAGTCTTGGCCATCGCCATCAAAAAACATAACAGATGCCTGTCCGCGCGTGACGTTGCGGAAACAGAGGCTTAAAGCATATTCTGCTGGCGCACCTTCCGGACGCCTTTGGGCGCAGGTACAATGTCCGAAAGCCTGTGCGTGATTCCGCCGTAGCTACTCCGGGTGGCAAAGGCGGCCCGGCGACCGGGTCAGGCCGCAAGCTCAGCCCTCAGGCTTCAGGATCGCCATGAAATACATCCTTGCACTGGACCAGGGCACCACGAGTTCCCGTGCCCTCGTATTTGACCGACAGGGCCAGTGCCTGGCTCGCGCGCAGCAAGAGTTTCCGCAACTGTATCCCCGCCCCGGCTGGGTGGAGCACGACCCGATGGCGATCTGGTCCAGCCAATTGGAGGCGGCCAGGCAGGCCATCGCCATGGGCGGGCTGACCTGTGATGACATTGCCGCCATCGGCATCGCCAATCAGCGGGAGACCACGGTTGTATGGAACCGCCGTACCGGCCTTCCCGTCGGCAACGCGATCGTCTGGCAGGACCGGCGTACGGCCGGGGCCTGCGACCGGCTGCGGGAGGCCGGTCGCGAGCCGCTCTTCCGGCAGAAGACAGGCCTTTGCCTGGACCCATACTTCTCGGGCACCAAGCTCGCGTGGGTCTTGGACAACGTCCCAGACGCCCGCCGGCAGGCCTGCGCCGGCGAACTGGCCTTCGGCACGGTCGACACTTGGCTCGCCTGGAACCTCACGGGCGGGGCCGTCCACGTCACCGATGCGACCAACGCCTCGCGGACGCTCCTGTTCAACATTCATACCGGCCGCTGGGATGACGAGCTGCTGGCGATCCTCGATGTCCCCGCGGCCGTCCTGCCGGAAGTCCGCTCTTGCAGTGAGGTCATCGGGGAAACGGCCCCAGGCGTGCTGGATCGTCCGGTGCCTGTGGCCGGTATGATGGGCGACCAGCAGGCGGCCCTGCTGGGGCAGATGTGCATCCATCGCGGCATGGTCAAGAACACCTACGGCACCGGTTGCTTCATGCTGATGAACACCGGTGAGCAGGTTGTGCCCAGCCAGCACGGGTTGTTGACGACCATAGCCTCGCGGATCGGTCCGCGAGTTCAGTACGCCCTGGAGGGCAGCGTCTTCATCGGTGGGGCCGTGGTGCAGTGGCTGCGCGACGAGATGGGACTGATTCGCACCGCAGGGGAGGTGGAGGCCATGGCCGCCAGTGTGCCGGACAACGGCGGGGTGTACCTGGTGCCGGCGTTCGCCGGGCTGGGCGCCCCGCACTGGGACCCCTATGCTCGTGGGTTGCTGGCGGGCATCACCCGTGGCACCACGGCCGCTCACCTGGCCCGGGCGGCACTCGAGGCCATCGCCTTCCAGGTGGCCGACGTGCTTGAGGCCATGGAGGCTGACGCGGGTGTTCGCCTGGCCGAATTGCGGGTTGATGGCGGGGCGGCCGTCAACGGCCTGCTCATGCAGTTGCAGGCGGACTTCCTGGGCGTGCCCGTCGTGAGCCCCGTCGTCCTGGAGACGACGGCCATGGGGGCGGCGTGCCTGGCAGGTTTGGCCGTAGGGTACTGGCAGGACCTTTCCGACCTTGCTCGACAGCGGCAGGGGGACAGAATATTCACGCCGAAGATGCCCGCGGAAGAAGTGACCCGACTTCGCGCCGGCTGGCGAAAGGCGGTGGAGCGGGCAAAAGGCTGGCAGGAGCCGTAAGAACGTTTATGAAGACAGCGTTCATCATGTCGTGGGCGGGATGATCGCGACACGACACCAGCGGGCATCGAAGAGGGGGTCGCCGTCTACTTCTAGCCGAAGGGCGGCTGCACGGAGGCGGTCGTCGATACGCTGGGTAAGGCCGAGCAGACGGTGCTCGTCCAGGCCTACAGCTTCACGTCGGCGCCCATCGCCAAGGCGCTGGTCGACGCCCATAAGCGCGGCGTCAAGGTGACGGTCGTGCTGGACAAGAGCCAGGAAACGGCGAAGTACTCATCGGCCCCGTTCGTTGCCAATGCGGGCATCCCGGTCTTCATCGACGCCAAGCACCGAATCGCCCACAACAAGATAATCCTGGTCGACGATGCGACGATCATCACCGGGAGCTTCAACTTCACGAAGGCGGCCGAGGAGAGCAACGCGGAAAACCTGCTGATCATCGAGGGCAAGCCCAAGCTGATGGCGGCCTACCAGAAGAACTTCAAGGAGCACAGGGAGCATTCGCACGAGTACGAGCGGAAGGATAAGTAGTTGGCAGTTCCCTCACGCCGCACCTCTTTTCAGCAGCACGATTCGCAGTCCCAACTCCGCCGCCAACGGCATGGCTGCGGTCACCAGGCCGAGCAAGACACCCAGCAAGAGCAGGCCTATCCGGTGCCGGCCCTTCAGCGCAGCCGCAACGAAGCTCCAGAAATAGCACAGGGAAGCCAAACCGGCCAGTACCACGTGTGATCCGAACCACAGGCCGTGGCCGAGCCCCTGGGTATTCATTGCGGCACACCCGGCCGCGTGCGCCGAGCCGGCAATGAAGATGCCTGCAAAGGTCCCGGCAAGCCACGGTGAAACCCAGCCGGGCCTGTTGCGGATGCTCATCCAGACGACCAAGGCCGTCAGCTTGACGAGGGTTATCCCGTAGGCCCAAACGGGATAGCGCCACGGATATCCACTGTTGCGATTGCGGGCAAAGGGCGCGTCGAAGACGCCAGCGTAGTAAACCGACAACGCAATCGGCCCAATCAAGCCGAAGATAACGGCTGAAATCAGCCAGAGCAACGAACCTATGCCCTGGACCTGCGCCTGGATTCCGGCGTCGGCATTCCCGGTCGTTTCATACGATGTGCTCATATCCGTCCGGCTTTCAAATGCCGGCCCCATGGTTACCTTCTAACCGCCAGCACGTCCAGCCCGAAGGGATCCTGCCGGCCCTTACGCGGCTTGCCAAGAATGTCCGTGGCCAGTCTAGTCATCCAAGGGGCATCTGGCGGCTTGTGTTTGGCCGAGTCGCCGCTCCACGAAGGGGCGGTCAGTTGGAGAATGTCCGCAACCACTTGGCCTGCCGTGTCAGCCCTCAGCAAACGCGAGGGGGATGCCGACAGGGGGCTGAGGCGGACAGCGAGCAGAGTCGGCAGCTCCGTGTGAGATGGCCGCGCGGCGGACGGCGTGGCGGCCAGAAGCGACGATCCTGAATGGGCGAGGGCGTCCAAGATTCCCGCAGTGTCCCGCAGGGCGACTGACGCGGCGTCAGCGGTGGCGGCCATAGCCAGGGCGGGCTCCGCAGCCTGCACCGGTGCAGAGAATGCCATGTTGATGCTCTGCCCGTAGTTGCCCTGAAGGGCCATGAGGTCGCCGTAGTCCACCGCGCCGCTGCAGTCGAAGTCGGCCGACCCACCCGGCTCCGTGACGGCGGAGCCGAAGGCCCGTTTGAGGGCGATGTAGTCGGCGGCGCCCACTGTTCCATCGCCGTTGGCGTCGCCGGGCAAGTTGCCAAAGTAGAATATATCGTCCCTGCCGAGCCCCAAGGACCCGCCGTTGGCGTCAGCCAGCACAGTCACTTCCAGCCATTGGCCCACGATGGCCCCGTCCTCCCAGGTCAAGGTGATGCGATCCGAGCCGTCCTTACCCATACCCGGGGCGATGCCCATACTCGACGGCGCCGGAGCTTCTGTCCAGTCTGAAGGATCCGGACTGTTTCCGACCCGCAGTACGAAGTCGCTCGTCTCGGGCGCCCCCGCCGCCTGGTCAATATCGATAGCCAGACCGTTGAGGCCCAGGGCGTAGGTGGTGCAATTCGCCGCCGAGGAGATCCCGCCCGGGAGCAATGGCTGCTTGTCTTCGTCGACCGCGTCACCCATGGGCGAGTTGTGGTAGAACACGTGCCGGGCAACCACGCCGTCGTTCGCCGGCGGGAGGTCCAGACGCATCACCTGACCGACCTGATCCGGGTTCATCCCCGGGTCAGGGATCATGCTCACGACAACCTCGCCGGATTCGTCCACAGCGGAAGCCAGAAACAGCGGCACCTCGCCCGCCGGCGACACCAGCGTCGGCAGGGACCATGGGCTGGCGTGATCGATTCGATACACGCCCAACTCCTGATTCTTCATCCCGGTGAACAGCACACACACCTGGCCGTCATCGTCCACCGTCACAGCCGGCTCGTCGATGAACATCCAGTCAGTCAGGACGGCTGTCGGAGCCGACCAGGCTGTCCCGTCAAAAGCCGCCTGCATCAACGAGAACCGCCCCGGCGCCTCGTGACGCACCCAGTACGCCTCAACGGATCCGTCCGGCATAGCCACCATGCGAAGATGCTGATTGTTGGCCAGGCCGTCGGCGACGATCGACCCTACATTCCAACTGCCGGCGCTATCGTTCCAGACCGCGTAGTCCAGGCCGGTGGTCGGCTCGCCAGCCGAGGCCATGTCGCCGTCGGGGTCGGTGACCCAGGTCGCCAGCGGCTCTCCCGTGGTCCGATAGAGCGTCTGTACGCCCCAGTCGGCGACGCCGTTATTCGTCACGGCTTGCGGGAGCGACCAGGTCGCGCCATTCCACCGGCTGACAAGAATCTCCATTGACGTCGGGTCCACGAGGTCCGCGCTGGGCGAGCCGGTCTCCCAGGCGATCACGCCGTCGGCGGCGATCGGCGAGAACGCGATATCGGGGTTGCCGTGCAACTGGCTGTCCGTCACCAGAGGTGCGACGACCCACTCGTCCGCCCCGTCGTCATAGCGAGCCCATTGGAGGTTCTGCCCCGCGGCGAAACCCGCCAAGTCCTCCGGATCGATCGCGTCGAACGCCTGGGCGCTCTGGACGAACACCACGAACGGTGTGCCGCTGGCGTCATACGCCACAGCCGGCGCCGCCTCCATCTGCGCCGTTTGCGTCAGGAATGACGGCCCTTGCCACGCGCCGCTGACCGGGTCGCGGAACTCGATCTGCAGGTCCTGGCGATAGCCCGACGGGTCGTCCGGGTCGTCCCACACGTACACAGCGATGACATTGCCATGGCCGTCGTCGGCCAAATCCACGTCCACGTATGATTCGACCGCAAGATGGTCGGTCTCCGTGAACGCCACGTCGTCGCCGGTGTCGCCGAAGAAATCCCACGACAGCACCCGCCAGTTCCAGTCCTTTGACCACTTGAACAGGCCGCATAGCAGGGATCCCGTCAGTCGGGCGTTGATGTCCAGCGCGCCCGGCGCCTGGATGTCGAAGCCCAGGTCGCCGTCCCAGCCGAACTCGATATCCTGCTGCATGGCCGCGCCCAGCGAGATGCGCGCCTTGCCGACCAGCCCATACAGCGCCTCGATCCCCACATACACGCTTGGCGTGACGGTTCCTCCCGCAATGACGTCGACATCCGTTACGGAGATGATGTTGTCGGCGTCGAGCTGGGCCGTCAGCGATGCGCTGACATCTACGTCGATCGCCATGCCCGCGCCGATCGAGGCCGTGAGAACGGGCAGTCCGGCGATCTGGGCCAAGACGAAATACTGACTGTAGAAATCGAACTCGCGGTCGTAGCTGATCCCCAGCGTCACTCGACCGGCGGCGCCCTGCCAGCCGAGATTGTCCGTGAAGCTGTAGACAATGTCGCCCGTCAACGTCCCTTGGAATGATCCCTCCGAGGCTTCGCCCTGATCGTTGGAATCCTCGGCGTCCCCGTAGCCCTCCTCGTCATCGTCGCCGAACTCGTAGTTCTCGCTCATCTCCACGAAGCGATCGTACAGGACCCAGCCAAGCACCGTCACGTTGATGCCGTAATGGATCGGCCCCGGCGTGACCCGGCCTTCCAGGTCGGAGACCAACTCGAACTTCGACCCGCACCAGAAGCCCGTCCACTCGCCGGCGAGGTCGACCAGTTCCATGTCGAACGCCGGATCGCTGAACGACCAGTTGTCCGGCGTCGTCACGCCGTAGATCACGTCGCGGATCTGCATCTGGAAAATGTAGCCGCGATCCTCGTCAAATGACGCTTCGTACTTGATGTGATCTTCCTGGAACCATTCCGGCAGCATCAGCACGTTC
Source organism: Phycisphaerae bacterium (assembly GCA_030610965.1). GTDB lineage: Bacteria > Planctomycetota > Phycisphaerae > SM23-33 > SM23-33 > JAUWQU01. The sequence continues at coordinate 5,719 of JAUWQU010000031.1, read as the reverse complement.
ACGTCGAAAAGGCCCGGATCGCTGACGCCGTCGGCCACCACAACTACCGGCCTTGGTGAGGCGACTTCGGACATGTTGATCTCCGCCGACCAGCCATCGGCGCCGTTGTCGTCGACGACGGTGATCCCCCCGACGCTGAACGACACGGTCGTCGGCGCCCCCGAAACCTCGGCGGTGAAGGTCGTGTCGACTTCCGGGATCCCCAAACCGGCGATGTACCGCATGGGATCCTGGAAATGCGGGTCGGCGGGGTCCCGGCTGGAGGTGATCTCCGTGACTACCGGCATGATGTAGCCCTCGGGGACGAGGATCACGCCGGCGTCGACGCTCCATCCGTTGTTGTTGAGCTCGCCGGCGCCTTCGTCGATCACGCCGGTCGAGTCGACCTGGGCTACCACGTAGTACCGTCCCATGGGCGCGTCGCCGGGGATCGTCATCGGCTGAACCGCCTGCCGCGACCCGCCCGCCGCAAGCGCATCGGCCTCGGTCCACGACCCCAACACCAGGTCGTCAGCGTCACCAAGCACCTGGTTGATCGATAGGACCACCTGCACGTCCCATCCGCCGAGCGCCGCTTCGTCGCCGACGTTACTCAAGGTCAACGTCGGCGTGACGGCGTCGTCTGGGTGATAGATTCCCGAGGCGTAGCTGTCGATCGTGACGGTCAGATCGGGCTGGCCGCTCGGCGAACCGCCGCCCATGTCAGCCAGGAAGATGTCCTGGATGGCGTTGGCGTCGCCGGAGACCAAACCGGCGGACAACGAACTGTAAACCACGAGGGTGCCGTCGCCGGAGAGCCCCGGCTCGCTGCTATCGCCCTCGACCTGCGTGCCGGCGTCAGTGACGCTGACGCGCTCGATGGTGCCGGTCTGATGGTCGACCCGGAAGATATCGTCGTCCTCGTTGGTATCGCCGGCCACGAGGTTCTCCGCGCCGGAAACGAAGGCCACATAGCGGCCATCGGAACTGATCGTCGGGGTCTCGCAATTCCAGTCGGCGGGATCGCCGCCGGCGCTGGCGCTGATGAGCTCGACGGTGCCGGTGGTGACCTCGTAGACATAGATGTTGGTCCCCAGGATGGTTTGGCCCGGCACGAGGTTAGTCGAACTCGACTGGAACGCCACGAACGCCCCGTCGGAGCTGATGGCGGGGCCGGCGCCGCCGCCGTAGTTCCCCTCCGTGCCATCGGCGGTCTGACTCACGCGGACGATCGTGTCGGTTTGGCGGTCGGCGAGAAATACGTCGGCGAACCCGCCGGTGTCATTGGGAATCAAATTGGTCGCCATCGACAGGAACGTCAAATATCGGCCGTCGCCGCTGATCGACGGCTCCATGCTCATGCCGTCCGGCGGCAGGTCGTCGAGGCCGGTGGTGATCGTCTCTCGCACGCCCGACTGGCGATCGATTACCGAAATTCCATACCAGATGAAACCGGGCGACATCATGTCCTGGTACGTGAAGGCGACATAGCGGCCATCGTCGCTGATCGACGGCGCCCCCAAGACGATGCCAAGCTCGACGCCCTGGTTGGTCAGGCGGGTCAGGTCTCCCGTGGCGACCTCGTAGACGTAAACGTCGGGCAGGCTGTTGGCATCGGCGGGAATGTCGGGCGCCGCCAGGCCGGCCAACGTGCCGGAATACGACACGAACGCGACATACGCGCCGTCGGCGCTGATGGCCGGACCGACGTTGTGGCCGTCCAACGCGCCGATCAGCGGATTGGGCTCCATCGCCGGCTCGCTGATCCAGGTGATTTCGTCCGTCAGACGGTCCAGCAGGTACACGTCCGCGTAGCCGGCTGTGTCGCCAGCCGCCAGGTTGCTCGCATCCGACTCGAATGCGACATATCGACCATCTGCGCTGACAGAAGCCGAACGGCTCTCGGCGTTGGCTTGCGAGAGATCCGGATTCCGGGGCAACAGTTCAACCACGTTCGGCGTCCCGGATAGAAGCACACGAGGCTCGAGGGGCTCGCACCATCCAACTGCCGCGAAATCCATCGCTGACATCTGCCGCTCCTTTCTCCGAACGCACTGCTCCCCGCGTATCGCCAGGCGCCTATGTGCCATAGACCCCAGCGCCTCCTTCATATTCTATCCGGGATTGCCTGGATAGATTCTCGCCGGTGGCCGCCTTTGGTCTTTCTGATAATTATAACGCGGATCGAGAGATAGGCAAGCAGACTTCTTGTTCGATCTAGCTAAAGATCAGCGTGGGGGCCAGCCGGAAGAAGCGTCTGATTTCGGCAGAGTAGGATCCCCAGATAGTCTAGTCCATATCCTGACAGCACGGTTGCAGCAGAAGCGGGAAGATGCAGCGTGTAGAGGCCCAGCGGATCGTGCATGGGTCCATGTGGCGTCTGAAACTGCTTTTGGGACCAGTATTTGCGGCGGTCTTGAGTATTGTGAGCGCGACCGCTATCCTCGCGGCCTTTCCTTGATTACGGAGGGCCGCATGTCCCTGCTGTCATCTGTCACTGTGCTGAGTTTGGTCGATTCCATGGCCATCGTCTTGAGCCAAGCCTACCAGTTGGCCCGGGTGAGTCTGGCCTCGGCTGGCGGTCGTCAGCCCAACACCATCCGGGAAATCCCGGTTTATCTGGAAGGGGGGAATGGCTATAATGAAACCCATCTCGCCCTGCGGGTGTGCGCAGATGTGCACGGTGTTGATCAAGCTTCCGACAAATGAACCAGAGGAGAGCCCCATGACCGAATGCTCGAGACGAAGTTTCCTTGCCGTCGCCGCCGCCGCCCCGATCGCCGCGGGGACGGGCCTGTCTCTCGCCGCCGCCGGCTCGACGCCCATCAAGAAGCTCGCGAACAAAGTGTTCTACCGGGCTGACGGCGCCCTCGACGCCAAGGCCACCAAGAAGGCCTACTTCGACATGATGATGGCGTTTGGCTACCCGATCCCGGAGGTCCTGAAGACCGATGAGTTCTGGGTCTGCGATTTCCTGCAGCGCGACATGAGCAACCTCGGCATGGGTGGGATCTTCTGGATCAACGAGGCCAACGAGTACGGCAAGAGCGGCGCCAAGGTCTACAAGGGCGACTTCAAGGACCAGAAGTTTGGCTATCTCGGCCACGAGATCTACCTCCTGCCGGGCCAGGTTCTGCCCGAGCACCGGCACCTCGGCGGCGAGAAGGGCTACGGCCCGAAGATGGAGGCCTGGCACGTCCGGTACGGGTCGGTGACGTTCTACGGCGAGTACAAAGGCGCCGGCGATGAGTCTCCGATCGCCAAGATGCCCGCCAAGAGCCGCATCTGGGGCTTCGGCGAGGCGTGGTTCAAGAGCAAGTACTACGCCGAGCGCAAGGCCGGGCAGATGTACAAGCTGGTGGACCCGGAGTCGTGGCACGGCCAGCGAGCCGGCGCCCAGGGCGCGATCGTCTCGGAGTACGCCACATACCACAACCACGTGATGTTCAGCAAACCGGGCATGGAGTTCGACTGCTCGAAGGCGAAGTAGGCAGGCAGCATTACACGACAGAGGCCCGAATCGGCCGGAAGCATGCGACCGGTCGGCAACTGTCATTGCCGATACTGACCTAAGGGACACCGGGCGGGAAGTCTGGTGGGCCGAGCGTTTGAGGAACCCGTCTGAACCCACAGCGAGATGAGGAAATAATGAAGATGGCTGATCTGTCCATGTTCGATCTTACGGGAAAGAAGGCCCTGGTCACCGGCGGTGCGGTCGGGATCGGTCGGGCGTGTGCGGTAGCCCTGGCGACGGCTGGGGCGGATGTTGCGATTACGGACATCGACGCAAAGGCCGGTCGCAAGACGGCCGCGGAAATCAAGGCCCTCGGTCGGAACTCCATGTTCATCTCCTGCGACGTTACGAAGAAGTCGCAGGTGCAGGCAATGGTCAAGGCTGTGGCACGGCGATTCAAGAGGCTGGACATCGCGGTGAACAACGCGGGCATCGCCATCCTGGGCGCCGACGAGAGCCTGGACCAGCCGGCCTGGGACAAGGTCATCGCGGTGAACCTGACCGGCACGTTCCTCTGCGCCCAGGCCGAGGCCCAACAGATGATCCGCCAGGACCCAACCGAGGGCAAGATCATCAACATAGCCTCGATGTCGGCTCGGATCGCCAACTGCAACGCATCCTACGACGCCTCGAAGGCGGGCGTGGTGCATATGACCAAGACCCTTGCGGCCGAGTGGGGCCGGTTCAACATCAACGTCAACTGCCTGAGCCCCAGCTACGTGCTGACGCCGATGCACGCTTCGACGCCCGTGCCCGTCCGCCGGCGAATTCGCGAACTGACGCCGCTTGGCCACGTCGAGCGGCCGGAAGACCTCCACGGGGCGGTGGTGTTCCTGGCGTCGGCGGCGTCGAACTACGTCACCGGCCTGGACCTAGTCGTCGATGGCGGCCACACGCTCAACGCCTGGCTCGTGCCGTTGTCGATGGCCGTGCCGCCGCGGGTGAGCCCCAAACAGGAAGTAGTGCAGATGAAACGCGACCTCGACACGCTGGGGATCAAGTACGACGCCGGCGGAATCAACCCGACGGTGCATCCGGAGATCTCCGACGTGTTCAAGACCGCGTTTGGACTCAAGGACTGACGACACATGCCGCTTACCGTAAACGAACTGGCCCGCATGGTGGACCTCAGCGCCGTCCGCACGGACGTGCCGACCGCCGAAGTCCGCCAACTGGCAGCCCTGGCCAGGCAGTACGACTGCGTCTGCGCCTTTGCCATGCCCTGCTACACGCGGGATCTGGCGGCCTTGCTGGCCGACGCGCCGCAGGTCCGCGTCGGCGGGACGGTCGGGTTCCCCTCTGGCGCCAGCACGCCGGCGATCAAGGCCGCCGAGGCCAGGCAGCAACTCGCCGACGGCGCCGACGAACTGGACATGGTCATGAACGTCGGCCTGCTGCTCAGCCAGCGCTACGACGGCGTGGTCGCGGACATCCGGGCGGTGGTGGACGCCGCCGGGGCCGTCCCGGTCAAGGTTATCATCGAGGCGCACTACCTCAGCGACGATCAGATTCTCCGCTCGGCCGAACTGTGCCTGAGGGCGGGTGCGGCCTTCGTCAAGACCTCCACCGGGTGGGCGCCGACGGGCGCCACTCCGCACAACATCTCGCTGATCAAGTCCGTGGTGGGCGAGAAGGCCCGGATCAAGGCGGCGGGAGACATCCGCGACCTGGCCGGTCTGGTCGAGCTCTACCGTAGCGGCGCCAGGCGATTCGGCATAAGCCTCTCCTCCGGCACGAAGATCCTGGCCGAAGCCGCCGCCATGCTCGGCGGAGTCGAAATGTAGGAATAGCCGGTCATGAACCTTCGGTTCATCCGATAGGACGACAAGCCGAGAACGAAAACGAGGACGAGGGCTGTAGCTCGCCTCCTGTTGCCTGTTACCTTCTTTTCTGAACCGCCCATGGCCAAAACGATCATCGCATACGACCTCGGCACCGGAGGCAACAAGGCGTCGCTCTACGACGCCGACGGAAACTGTCTGGCCGAGGCGTTCGTCGCCTACCCAACGCTCTACCCACAGCCCGGCTGGCACGAGCAGCGCCCGATGGACTGGTGGAACGCCGTCGTCGAAAGCACCGCCAGGCTGCTGGCGCAGAGCGGGGCAAGTGCAGTCGACGTCGACTGCCTGGCCATCAGCGGCCACAGCCTGGGCTGCGTGCCGCTGGACGCCGCTGGCTGCCTGCTGAGAGAGGCCACTCCAATCTGGTCGGACAAGCGCTCGCAGG
>JAUWQU010000141.1 GCA_030610965.1 Phycisphaerae bacterium | reverse complement strand
AGGAAGTGCCCGGTTGACGCGCTGCGGCGCCGACGCATCTCGGATGAACAAATGTTTCAGTGATGCGCCAGCCCTTGGAGTGCGGCGAGCCCTCGCCGCTTTGACAACCGGCCGACGGTCCGAGGCCGGCCGGGCGGGGGACAAGAGCAAAAGTGCGGGGAAAAGGGCGATGGGCGCGCCGATGCCAATCGGGAGATTGGCGATCCCAGGGGGCGCTGGCCGTGTTCACTCTCATCGTTGCGGGCGGCGGCGGATTGCGACGATCATATGGGCGCGGACGAATATGGCGTTCGCCGGCGCCGACGGCGTTTTGGTTTGGGGCGGGTCGTTGATGCGTGACGGCTGGCGAGTTTCTGCCGGGAACGCCGATCTCCCGATCGGCATGAGGGAAAAGTGCCCAAAGGAGCCAATCACGAAATTAGTGGCCCCGGGAGTGACGGCTGGCGGGTGTTTGGCGCGTTTTGGTGGGCGGAAGGTGGTGTGGAGGCATCCGGAAGGTGTGGGAATGTGGATTGGGCGCGGGTCTAACGGCCTCGGAAGGTTGGTTTAGACGTGTTTAAGTGGCCTGGGGAGTGGTTCGAAAGGTGTCTTTGACATGGTTTTGGGGTGATTTCAGGGCGAATTGAGGGTGGTTTGGCGGTGGTTTGGCGGTGGTTTGGCGGCGGGGAACGGTGTTTTGGGCCCTCCAAGGCGGCACATAACATGCTTTTGGAGTGGTTGTTGCGCCTGTTTAGAGGGGGTTGCGAGGCGCCGCGGCGCCCCAGGGGCGCGCAGAAGGATGGTTGTTGCGCTGGTTTGGAGTGGTTGCGGAGCTTGCGCGGTGGCGGATCGGCGTCCTGGCGGGCGCCGGCGGGCGCGGCGAGCGGCCCAGGGCGGGCAGTCGCCGGCTGGGTAAGCCAAAGGCGATGATCCGGGTCGGCCAGATCGAATACTGACGGCGGCGGAAAAGCCTTTGGCCTCGGGCGGGTTGTTTTCTACAATGTCGAGCTATGAATGTTGAGCCGCGATTTCTGACCGGCGAGGGTCCTCAGATCTTCACCGGAAACGAGGCCTTGCTGAAGGGCGCCCTGGAGACCGAAGGTGGCGTGCATTACCTCGGCGGGTATCCGGGCAGCCCGATAGCGGGCTTCTTCGACGCGTTTGCCGTTATCAAAGATCTGCTGAACGAAAAAGGCATTCGGGCCGTCATCAACAACAACGAGGCCCTGGCCGCGGCAGCCCTCAACGGCACGCAAACTCTCCCGATCCGCGCGATGATCGTGTTCAAGAGCGTCGGCGTCCACGTGGCGGCCGACGCGTTGGCGCTTGCGAGCCTTGCCGGGGCGAATCCCGATGGCGGGGCCATCGTCGTCTACGGCGACGACCCGTGGAGCGACTCGACCCAGGTGCCGGCCGACAGCAGGTTTATCTCGAAGCACTTGTACATTCCCGTAATCGAGCCGGCCGACATTCAGGAGGTCAAGGACTACGTCGACGTGTCCTTCAAGATCTCGCGGCGCAGCGAGTTGCTGGCCGGCTTCGTACTGACGACCAACCTCGCCGACGGCGGCGGGACCGTGACATGCAGGCCCAACCAGTACCCCGACATCAGCACGCGTAACAAGCTGGACCTGGCCACGCGGTCGATCGACCTTGACAAGCGTGTTCTCCTGCCGCCCAAGACATGGTGGCAGGAGGAAAGTTACTCCGAGCGCTTCGAGGTGGCCATGACGGCCGCCCGCGAGTTAGGCCTGAACCGCCTCGAGCACCCGGCCGCAGCGGGCGCCCGCAGGCCGGTGGGGTTCGTCACCAGCGGCCTGGCTTACGGGTATCTTGTGCAGGCCCTGCACGAGATGGGCCGGCTCGGGCGATACCCGATCCTCAAGTTCGGCATGAGCTACCCCGTGGACCCGGTGCTCATCCGCCAACTGGCCGGCCAGTGCGAGCGGATCGTCGTCGTCGAGGAACGGCGGAGTTTCATGGAAGAGCAGATCCACGAGCTTATCGCGCGCGACCGCCAGTCCGGGCTGGCCGAGGCGGCCGACGTCGAGGTATGGGGCAAGCGTTTCCCAAACAACCTGCCGGGCCTGCCCTCGACTCGCGGCCTGCACCCGTCGATCTTGATCGCACAACTCGTTTCGCTGCTGAAGGAGATAGACGCGCCCGGTGGTCGGATAACCGTCCCGGCCGATTACGCGGCCCTGGATCGCGAGCTCGACACCATCGACTCGACGGCCGAGGGCGAGCTCTCGAGCGCCCCGGCGCGGCTGCCGACGTTCTGCCCGGGCTGCCCGCACCGCGACAGCGCGAGCGTTTGCCTGGAGATCAAGAAGCGGTTCATGCGTCCGGCCTACATGGCCAAGGCCCATGGCCGCGAGCCGGTGGACCTGCTGTTCCACGGCGACACGGGCTGCTACACGATGCTGATGTTTCCGCCGACGACTCAGCTCATGCACGACTACTCTGGCATGGGCCTTGGCGGCGGGACCGGCAGCGGCATCAACCCGTTCATCCTGAACAAGGAAGTCGTCTTCATGGGCGACTCGACGTTCTTCCATTCCGGTCAGATCGCCATTAGTCACGCGATAAAGATTGGCCAGGACATCACGTTCATCATCCTGGATAACTCCACGACGGCCATGACAGGCCATCAACCCACGCCGGGCGTGGACTACGACATCCTGGGCAATCGCACTCCCAAGCAGGACATCGAGGAGATCGTCCGCGGCATGACGCCGTCGGCCCAGCACATGCCGGTTATCCGGGTCGACCCGGAGAAGCGCAAGGAGTACAGCCGGCTGCTGGAAGAGACGTTCCTTGCCGACGGCGTGAAGGTGATCATCGCCGACAAGGAGTGCGGCATCACGCGCACGCGGCGCAGGCGGCGCATCGAGCGCGAGATCAGCCGGGCGCAGGGCTTCCTGCCGGTCAGCCAGCACATGGGGATCAACCAGGATATCTGCCGCTTCTGCCTGGCCTGTTCCGAGCAGACAGGCTGCCCGGGGCTCAAGCACGTCGAGACCGACTACGGCACGAAGATGGACACCTCGCTGTCCAACTGCGTCAATGACGGCGCCTGCATGCGGGTCGGCGTGTGCAGCAGCTTCGAGCGGATCACCATCCGCCGAAAGCGCCCGCCGAAAAGCCGCATACCCGAGCTGGACCTGGACAACATTCCAGAGCCCGCCAAAAAGCCGGCCGGCAACTTGTGGCGATGCTGCCTTACCGGCGTAGGCGGCATGGGCGCGGGCGTGGCTACGCAGGTACTCGTCCGGGCCGGGCACAAGGAAGGCTACCCGGTAATATTCCTGGACAAGAAGGGCCTGGCCATCCGCAACGGCGGGGTAATCAGCCAGGTCGTCTACAACATCTCCGCCCAGCCGATCACGGCGATAATCCCCTACGGCAAGGCGGACCTGCTGCTGGGCATCGACGTGCTGGAGGCCGCCCGCGCCATGGACCCCAAGGGGCGGACGCGAATCGCCTGTCGCGAGCGGACAGCCGCCGTGATCAACACGGACAAGGTCCAGACCATCCGCGGCATTCTGGGCCAGGAAGACTTCGACGTCGCCGAGTTGGAAAAGGTCATCCGGGCCAACACGCGGCAGGAGGCCTATCTGGCGCGGAACATCTCGCGTATTTGCGAGGTCTACCTTGGCAGCAAGATCTACGCGAACATAATGATGATCGGCTTCGCGTTCCAGAGCGGGCAGATTCCGGTCTCCATGCACTCGATCGCGTGGGCCATCAAGGACACCATCAAGTCCGACTTCCGCAAGAACCTCCTGGCGTTCAACATGGGCCGCAAGCTCGTCGTCGCGGCCGACCTGTTCCAGGGCGCCCCCCGCCGCACCGGATGGCGCGAGACGCTCGAGGAAAAGTGCCGCGACACAATCCGCCGCCACGCGGGTTCTCGCGGGCGGAACCTGGCCGACGACCTCCGCGCCGCGACGGCCGAACTGCTGAGCAAGGCCGACGGGCTCGATGAAACGCTCCGGCGCGACATCGTCGTGCGTGCCTACGACGCCATGCGATGGGGCGGGATCCAATACGCCAGGCGATATCTAACCGGTCTCGGGAAGCTCCTCTCTCACGACTCGGCCGAGGACGACTTCGCCGCCACGCGGGCCGCGGCACACAACCTGGCAAAGGCCATGCTGATAAAGGACGGGCCTTTTATCGCCGAACTGGCCACCAGCCCGGAAAAGCACGCCCGTGACCGCAAGAAGTACAACATCCACCCCGCCAACGGCGACCGCGTGAGCTACAAGCACTACATCCACTCAGCCTTTAGCATCGGCTCGCGCCGCGTGCCGTACTCGCTGACCGTGCCGCACTGGATGCTCCGCGTGCTCAAGCGAATGAGATACCTCCGCAGGTTGCCAGGTTGGCGACGGGCCGAGAAGGACTTCCGCGCCCGCTACGAGCAGAAGGTCGATGCCTTCGCGCCGACAAACCACGCCGAGTACCTCCAGGGCCTCGCCGCCCTGTCCAGCACGGCCTGCATGGACTGCCTCAACCCCCGCTGCCAGGAAATGGGGTGCCCGCTGGAAAGCCACATCCCCCAGTGGATCCGCCTGGCGGACCAGCAGCGATGGAACGAGGCCGTCGAGGAGATCCACCAGGCCAACAACTTCCCCGAGTTCACCGGCCTGATCTGCCCGGCCCCCTGCCAGAGCCAGTGCAAGCAGGTGCCAAACGCGTATCCCGTGCGGGTGAGAAGCATCGAACTGGAAATCGTCGAGAAAGGCTTTGCCGAAGGATGGATCGCGCCGAAGCCGCCCGCGGAAAAGACTGGCAGGAAAGTCGCGATAGTCGGTTCCGGCCCGGCCGCCCTTGCCGCTGCCCAGCAGCTCGCCCGGCTGGGGCATGGCGCGACCGTCTTCGAGCGCGACGAGGAGATCGGCGGACTGCTGCGATACGGCATACCGCAGTTCCGCCTGGACAAGAAGCTCATCGACCGGCGCGTCGAGCAACTGCGGGCCGAGGGCGTGAGCTTCCGCACCGGCGTTACCGTAGGCTTGGACGTCCAGGCCGATCAACTGCGGAAGGACTTCGACGCGGTCCTGCTGGCCACCGGCGCCGCCCGCCCGCGCGACCTCGACGTTCCAGGCCGGACTGAAAATGGCGTACACTTCGCGATGGATTTCCTCCGCCAGCAGAACCTCGCCGCCACAGGCCGGCACGAGAAGATCGGCCAGTACATCAACGTAAAGGACAAGGTCGTCGCGGTCATCGGCGGCGGCGAGACCGGCAACGACTGCGTCGAGATGGCCATGATGCAGGGGGCAAAGCAAGTCCACCAGCTCGAGATCCTTCCGGCCCCGGCGCCCGGCGCCGTTGGCGTCGCCGCGCCGCGCGAGCACTCCAAGAACGGCATCGACCGGCGCTGGTCCGTGGCGACCAAGCAGTTCGAAGCCAGCAGCGGGCATATCACGACGCTGTCCGGCGCGGAGGTCCAGTGGTACGAGTCCCCCAAGGGCCGGGTCATGCGAGAAAAGCCCGACACCGACTTCCACCTGCCAGTCGAGGTGGCCTTGCTGGCGCTGGGCTTCAATGCCGAGGTGGACCCCAAGCTCGCCGAACAGTTGGGCCTGCCCGCCGACGGCAATGGCAGGATCAACCTGAAGGACTCCGCCACCAGTGCCGCCGGCATCTTCGCCGCCGGCGACTTCGCCCATGGTGCGTCCCTGGTGGCAAACGCCATCCGCTCCGGCCGAGACGCAGCCAAGGCCATCGACGACTACCTCGCACAGAAGGCTGGGCACGGCGGAGCATAGATGCGTGCGGTGTGGCGGTGGGCTCGCCTGCGTGTCGACAAGCTGGGCGCTTCTTGCTTCGGCAACGCCATCGGCGTAAGATCGGTTGCGTGGTTAACCTTGCCTGTCTGAGCGACGAATGAGCGAGCGAACGTGCTGAGAGAACTTGGAGATATTCGGGAGCTTGGGCTCGCCCTCGTCGGGCGGCGCAGGGAAGCAATCGTTGTGGGGGACGCGTTGACCGTCTTGGCTTTGGTCCCCAACGACACGTTTGCCTGCTGCGTGACCAGTCCGCCCTACTGGGGGCTTCGCGACTATGGGGACAGCCGCCAGATAGGGGCGGAGTCGAGCTTGGATGATTACGTTGAGAGGCTTGTCCGCGTGTTCAGAGAAGTCCGGCGGACCATGCGTCCTGAAGGCACGCTTTGGCTGAACCTGGGCGACTCGTACACCAGCGGGGGGAGAAAGTGGCGGGACAGTGATCGGAAGAACCCGGCTCGGGCCATGGACTACCGTCCCCCCACGCCCGCCGGGCTGAAGCCAAAGGACCTGGTTGGCGTCCCTTGGCGAGTCGCCTTGGCCTTGCAGAGCGACGGGTGGTACCTCCGAGCCGACAATATTTGGTACAAACCCAACTGCCAGCCGGAATCCGTCAAAGACCGCCCGACAAGATCGCACGAATACGTATTCCTGTTCTCCAAGTCTGAGCGGTATTACTACGACGCGAAGGCTGTGATGGAATCCTGCAACGGAAACGGAAAGAAACGCAACCGCCGCACTGTCTGGATGGTGAATACGGAACCATTTCCCGAGGCGCACTTCGCCACATTCCCGCCGGCTCTCATTGAACCGTGTATTGCCGCCGGCACTCGTCCAGACGAACTTGTCCTGGACCCGTTCTTCGGGTCAGGCACGGTGGGGCTTGTGTGCAGAGCTATGCGCCGCAAATTCGTCGGGATTGAGTTGAAGCCCGAGTACGCAAAGATCGCGGCAAGAAGGATGGGAAAGACAGGACTTCTATGGAACGCCGACAGTCGATGACTCTCCCGCAACTCGATCCCAAGCTGCAGATATCCTTCTACTACAGACTCCAGGCCATCCGCGAAATGTGCATGCACAATGCTCTCGCCAGAACGCTCAATAACGTCGAGCTTGCCGAAGTGAATGGCGAACTGGACACGTACGTGTCCGCAGGGGCGCTCCGCCGTGTGGCCTCATTCGGCGTGCGTGGTGAAGTGATCTTTCCTGTCCCGTGTATCTTGAGCAAGAACCCGTTTCTCCTTGGGTATTACAGGCTGCTGTACGGTTTCTCACAGAAGGAATTCTACAACCGCGGCCCCTTTGGGCGGTTCAAGAAGTTGGAAGCCACAGGCGTTCTGCCTCAATGTCTGGCCCCTCAGGTTGCCGAACTCTGCCGTTGCCTGGGTGCGGCGGGCGAGAGGCTTGTTGAGGCACTGGACGCACTTTCGCTCGATGTCGTCAAGGAACTGCAAATCCTCACCCTCGGCCCGCAGCTTCGAGGCAGCGAAAACACTCGTATTGGGCAGGAGGCTACAACAGAGGTCTTTGACCTGTTGCGTGCCCTTGTCTCCGGGAACATCGTCGAGGAAACGCGGCGGACGTTGATTGTCCGCAACGATGCCGGACGCATAGTGCTCATCGAGTTTGCCAGTGATCCGGACATCTGCATTACGGAGAAGCTCCCGTCGGGTGTGCGCCCGCTGGTGTCGATGGAAATCAAGGGAGGCAGGGACGTGTCCAACGTCCACAACCGACTGGGAGAAGCGGAGAAGAGCCACCAGAAAGCTAGGGCTCGGGGCTTCTTCGAGTTCTGGACACTTGTCAGGGCAGGCGTGCTTCTTCAGGCCGCGAGGACCGAGTCGCCAACCACTAGTCACTTCTTCAATATCGACGAAGTGCTACAGGACGGCTCCTCGGAGCGTCGGCGATTCCACGACCTTCTTTATTCCGTGATTGGCATAGGTTCCGCGACTGGAGTTAGCAGTCGCGCCGACCGTGGCAGACGCCGGACGACGTGATATGGGAGAAGGCAAGTGAACAGGTGGGAAATCGGGTTCCGGTCGGTCGGGTGTGTGGCGGTCTTGGCCGCCGCAATGGCCTGGAGCCTCGCAACCGCCTCGGATGCCCGCGCCGCGGCGCCGAAGTATTCCAAGACGATGCGGATACTGTTCATCGGCAACAGCTATACCACCGCCAACGATCTGCCGAGGATGCTGACGGGGCTCATGGCGGTCAAGGGGATCCGCCTGGAGACGCGGCGCGTGACGCCCGGCGGTTGCACGCTGGAAAAGCACTGGAAAGGCGACG
>JAUWQU010000693.1 GCA_030610965.1 Phycisphaerae bacterium | reverse complement strand
TGGTAGAACTCGAGCATGGTGAACTCGGGGTTGTGCCGGGTCGAGACGCCTTCGTTGCGGAAGTTGCGGTTGATCTCGAAGACGCGCTCCATCCCGCCGACCAGCAGTCGCTTGAGGTACAGTTCGGGGCTGATCCGCATGAACAGGTCGCAGTCCAGCGCGTTATGGTGCGTGACGAACGGCCTGGCCGCGGCGCCGCCGTAGACGGCCTGGAGCATCGGCGTCTCGACCTCGACAAACTTGCGGGCCTTGAGCGTCGTGCGGAAGTGCTCGATGATATCGATGCGCTTCTTGAAGGCGGTCATCGAATCGGGGTTGGTCATCAGGTCGAGGTATCGCTGGCGGTAGCGAATCTCGGTGTCCTGAAGGCCGTGGAACTTTTCCGGCATGGGGTTCAGGGCCTTGGCAAGCAGCGTGAGCTTGTCGGCCCAGATGGTGATCTCGCCGGTACGGCTCTTCTGGAGCAGCCCGGATACGCCGACGATGTCGCCCAGGTCCAGCAGGCCCGCCAGGTTCCAGCCGGCCTCGTCGAGCGCGTTCTTGCGAAAGGCGACCTGCATCTGCCCGGTCTCGTCGCGGACGTGGGCGAACATCATCTTGCCCATATCGCGAAGAAGCACGAGCCGCCCGGCCGCATCGGCGGTCTGGCCTTCCGTTTCTTCCTCGTAGCGGCCGATAATGCTCGCTACGGGCTCGTTGGTGTCGTACCGACGGCCGTAGGGATCGATGCCCAACGCCCTGATCTGCTCAAGCTTGGCCAGCCTGTCCGCTTGTACCTTTTCCAGCATCTACAAAGCCTCTATGGAGATATAGGGCCATACATCTTCGGTGCGTGCTGGGCGGAAGTCAAGCGCCAGAGCCGATTGGCCGCCGGCCGCGAATGGATGACGACGGGCGCCATGCTTCCATCTCAGGAAGCATGCTCTGCCCAACCCATGCTTCCCCAGAGCTGGAAGCATGGCGCCGGTCACGTGAGGTGTAACGGAGCACTAGAAAACTTCGGCCACCGTCGCGCAGTGTCGCTGGCCGTCGGCGGTTTCGATGGCGACTACGGAGCCGACGCCAAGCAGGCCGGTCTTGGCGCGGGCCTGGCCCAGCCATGTGCCGACGGAGGGGCTGAATGCGGCGCTAGTCACGGAGCCGATGGGCACCCCGGCCATGTCGAGGAGCCCGTCGCCCCTGGTGATGGCCGCCTCGCGGCCGGGCGGGGCGCCAGCCTCCATCGACCAGGCCACGCGCCGGCGGCTAACGCCGGCCTGCCTCGCGGCCGCAACGGCCTCGGCCCCGAGGAAGTCCTTCTCGAAGCAGACCGCCCCGCCAAGCCCAGCCGAGATTGGGTCTGTGTTGTCATCCATCTCGTGGCCCCATCGCGGCAGGTGGGCCTCTATGCGCAGCACCTCGCGGGCGTCCATCCCGGCGAGCGACAAGGCGTTTTGGCCGGCCTTGGCGGTGATGAACTTCCACGCCTGGCCCACAAGCATGTTCGGCAGGGTGACTTCCAGCGACCACAGGCCGGTGGCCCCGGTCCGGGCGGCGATGTAGCGGGCGATCATCATCGAGCCGACCTTAACCTCACCCGGCGTCAGGCGGGAGGCCTTGTCCGGCAGGAGGCGGTCGAGGATGTCCGCGGCCATCGGGCCGACAACAGCGACGGTGGCGGTCTTGAGGGTCTGATCGTCGACCTTGGCGTCGAACTGCCCGGCGTGGGACTGGATGTGTTCCAGCACCGCCTGCCGCCGGCCGGGGCTGCACGTCAGAACCCACCAGCCGTCGAGGCGCATCACGGTCACCTGGTCGATAACGCCGCCCCGCTGGTTGAGCAGCAGAGATCGGATGGCCGTATCGTCTTCCTGCCTGGCGACGTCGGCCGTGCAGAGGTGTTCGAGCATGCCCAGGGCCCCGTCGCCGCGGACGCGGATTCGCCCGTCGCAGGTGAGGTCCATCACGGCGGCGCGGGTGTGGAGCTGGGCGCACTCCTGGTCGAGCGATCCGTAGTCGGCGGGCATCTCCCAGCCGTCGCGCACGGCCAGGCGAGCGCCGGCCTTGACATGGTACTCGTGCAGCGGACTGCGGTTGGGCGTCGCGTCGGACGGCTGGGCCATCGAATGCTCCTTGTTTATAGACACGCCATGTTGGTCAGTCGCCGATGCGGTCGAGGATGGCCCGGCGCATGGTGGCGCGGAAGCATCGCGGGGCCAGGCATAGCAGCTTCAGCGCGACGCGGTGCTTGTCGAGTTCCGTTTCGGCTGGGTCGAGCAGGCGCTTTGCCAGATCGAGTTGTTGGCGGGCCTCGGCGAGTCTCTGGCGGAGCCTCGATGCGTAGGCCGGGGCTTTGGATTCGTCGAGCGACTCGACGCTGACGCTGCGGGTGATCTGCCCGGCCAGGAAGAGCAGGTCCGAAACGAAGCTCAGGAACACCGCCTCCCACAGGCTGCCGTAGGCCTCGGTATAGGCGTCGCAGACGAACGACCGGCAGATCAGGGGCCGGCCCGCCTTCAGAAGACATCCATTTTCCGTCATGGCGAAGGGGTCTTTGCGGCTTTGCCAGTCCTTGGGCCACCACTGACCGTGAACGTGCCGACTGACCTGAAGCAGAAACCAGCACTCGATAGCCTGCGCGCACACGTCGGCCCGGCAGCACGGCTTGCGGCAGGTGGCGCAGACGTGGTTCATCCGCCCATCGACCAGCCGGGCGACTTCCATCTCGATGTCCGCATACTCGATGATCGCCCTGTCGAGTTCGGTCTGATCGGTTCCCGTCCGTTCCATGTTTGCTGGCCTTACCGTCTGCTCTGAAAAGAAGGTCTCAGGTCATAGTTCTCAGGTCTTTGCGTGGCAGAGCCCTAATCCAATCCTTGTCATCAGCCAGGCCCATCTGCATCCGCGCCCCGAGACCGAAGACCCAAGCCGGAATTCGCCGGAGCGCCACGGGCTGCCCGGCGGGCCGGGCTACTTCGGCACGGCCTTGTCGTAGCAGGTGATGAGATACTCACGCGACTTGGCCAGCGCGGCGGACATCTTGTCCGGGGCGGGCTCGTGGTGCATGAAGGGGTTGAC
>JAUWQU010000644.1 GCA_030610965.1 Phycisphaerae bacterium | reverse complement strand
AAAGCGCCGAAAGCCTTTGTCCAAGCGTAGATAACGACGCGGCCCGCCGGAGGCATCCAGCGGGCCGTTTTTCGATAGAGAGCGTTTCGCAAGGATACGCTCACTGGAGGTGGTGGAGATCGAACTCTGGTCCTGAGACTTGGCGCACGGCCAGGCCGCGAATCCCGATGTGCATCGGGACGGCTTGGGGATGGCACGAGGGCCTTGGCAGGATGGCCTTGCGGATAACGCCTTACGGCGCCACTACCAGCGGGGACGCGCCCGGCATGGGAGGGGGTTTCTTTCAACGACCCTGGATTTCAGGCCGGGGCTGGGGCTTGGAATTGCCGGCCGCGTTGGGGTATGCTTTGGGCGGTCCAACTGCAAGGAGCCAACGAACCATGCGCACATCGATCGCCGCTATCGCCGTAGTTGCCGCCTTGGTCGCCGCTGTCTCGGCGTCGCCGCCCAAGCCGACCGGGAAGCGCCCCACGTCGGCTCCCGCGGCCGCCAAGGCAGCCGCCGGCAAGGAGAGAGGAAAAATGAAACCCATCGCTCTGGCGGAGTCCGACAGCGGCAAGGCCGTGAAAGTGGACAAGGGCCGTCGCGTGCGAATCCGCCTGGCGGGCAACCCGACGCCGGGCTTCTCATGGTGCATGCTGCCGATCGACGGCGCCGCCGTCAAGGCAGACGGCAAGGTGGCGTACAAAGCCGACGCCGCCAAGCCGGGAATGACCGGCGTGGGCGGCTGGTTCGAGCTCATGCTGACCGCGGCCGGGACCGGCAAGTCCGTAGTCCGGCTGGAATACAAGAGGCCTTGGGAAAAGGTGCCCGCCCTGCGGAAGTTCAGTGTAACGCTGGTAGTCGGCAAGTCCGCGGCGCCTGCGACCGCGCCGGCCGGCAAGAAAACCGCCAAGCCCCCCACCACCGCTCCAGCTACGGCGCCAGCTCCGGCAGATGGCAAGCAGGGCGTCGTCGGCCGGGTCAGAAAGCTGACGGGCAACCACATGCCCACCGTCGGCGGCAGGCCGAGCGGCAAGGCCCAGCCGCTGTCGGTGCCCGTACACGTCTTCAAGGGCGCGGTCAAGCCCTTCGGGAAGCTCGCCTCGGGCAAGCCGGCCCCCATCGCGACGGTCCGCTCGAAAGCCGACGGCACGTACCGAGTCCCCCTGCGGCCGGGCGAGTACACGGTGGTGGCTGAGATCGGCGGCAAGTTGTATCTCAACCTATACACCGGCAGCGGGACGTGGGCGACCGTCAAGGTCGAAAAAGGCAAGTGGGCAACCCGGAACATCGACGACACGTCCGGCGCCGCGTTCTGAGAGCCCTGCGCCGTTACTCTGCCGAGGCCACCTCGCCGTCGGTGGATTCGCCGTGGCCAGGGCAGCGGATTTTCTTCCACTTTGCCTTGAATTGGAACTTCGGATCGGTGATCGGGGTGTGGCAGGTCTGGCAGATGTCCCTGCCTACCGGCTCAATGGCGAAGCCCTTCTTTCGGTGCTCGGCCTCGTTGAAGCGGTGGCAGTTCTGGCAGTTGACGTTGGCAAGGTGTTTGGTCTTGGCGAAGGTGTAGAAGCCCGCCTTGGTTCCGAAGCCGCTGGTGTGGCACATGACGCAACTGGGGTCGCCGGTGCGCTTTGCCTTCTGGAGCGTGGCGTAGGCCTTGGCGTGGCGGGTTTTCTTCCAGTTGGCAAACTGCTTCTTATGGCACTTCCCGCAGGACGCGGAGGCCTGGAATTCCAGCCCGGTCTTGCGCTCGGCGTCCAGGGCCTTCATCATCGCCGCGTGGGCGTAGGCCTGGTACGTCAAGAGCAGCTTGCCGTCGAGGGGCCACTTTGTGTTGACAAGCTCCGCCCTGTACTCGAGGTCCGCGATCTTGTCCCCATCGGCCTTGATCGCCACCACGCCCACGTATTCGTATCCGCCGACCTTGACCACCGGCTTGCCGTTGATCGTGGCGACCTTCGAGTTGGTGCGGGTGGTGTGGCCTCGAACGACAAGGTCGGCCTTGGTCCGGGCGGCCATGTCCTCGACGCTTTCCTCACCGGCGTGGGCGATGAGAACGACGATGTACCCCTGGCTCTTGAGCTCGGCGATGCGTTGCTCGATCTCGACCGGTTCGGTGAACAGCAGGTCCGAGACGACCGGTTTTGGCACGAAATGGAACGCCTCGCGCCTGGTGTCGCTCACGATGGCAATCTTGGCGCGGGCGAACTCTCGTTTCACCGCCCGGACCGCCTTGACGCCGGGGCCTATCACCGTCGTCGACAGGGCAGGCGTCTTGTTGACGGCGAGCATCTCGGCCAGCCGCTTATGCCCGGCCGCCCATTCCTGATCGCCCAGGACGACCGCGTCGTAGCCGATCTGCCTGAAGCCGCGAAGCATGTACTCGTTGCGAATGTCGGTCGGCTCGATCCAGAACGCGTCCCCGGCGTCGACAAGGATGGTGTCGGCGAAGGCCTGTCGGTAGCTCCGGACCAGGCCGCTGCGGCGCGAGAGCCCGCCGGGCATCGGCCCCGAGCAGTTGCATACCTCCAGCAGGCCGCCACCGCCGCCGGTCAACATCAGGACGGCGTCGGGCTGGCCCATCTTGAAAGCTCGAACATCCACGAGCTTGAGAGGGATATCTTTGCGGCCGTCCGCGGAAGGGGGAAGCTGGGTGCGGCATCCCGCCACGAAAACCAATGCTGCCAGCAAGCTGTACCGAACCATTCCGTTCTCGCTCCTTACTACTTACGCTGCGCCTTTTCCGCGCAGCTTGGCGAGCTTGAGCATGAGCACGGCCGTGCTCAACTGGGTATCCGTCTCGTACTGCCGAGCGAGGTACTCGGCCTGCCGGCCCTGCTCGGCGCCCTGGAGGATGTCCGTCTTGCGGCGGATGTCCAGCCATCGCCGCGTCTCGCGCGGGCTGAGGAATACTTCGACGTCGGGATGCACGCCCCAGTCCTTGGCTCCGGTCTGGCGGTGCAGAAGGCGGCCCTTGGGCAGGTAGTAATAAGCCGTCGTCAACTTGAGCAGAGCGTTGTGCGAGCGCAGGGATATGACGTTCTGCACGCTGCCCTTGCCGTATGTCCGCTGGCCTACGATTCTGGCGCGTTTCCAGTCCTGAATCGCCCCGGAGACGATCTCGGCCGCCGATGCGCTGTACTGGTTACCCAGGACGATCAGGGCGCCCTCAGTCGGGTCGCCGATCAGATTTTCGCCGTCGAGGCGAGCATCGGCGCACAAGGCCATGGGCATCAGGATCTCGTTGAG
>JAUWQU010000489.1 GCA_030610965.1 Phycisphaerae bacterium | reverse complement strand
CCTCCACGCGTGCCTCCGGATGCTCGGCGCGGCCGCGGACTTCTACGTGCCGCATCGGCTGGACGAAGGCTACGGCGTGAACGTCGAGGCCATCCGCAAGATCGTCGCCGACGGGGCGAACCTGATAGTCACGGTGGACTGCGGCTTATCGGCGGCCGGGCCGCTGGCCGAGGCGGTCGCGGCCGGGGGGGATGTGATCGTCACGGACCACCACAGTCCGCCGGACGTGCTGCCGGAGGTGACGGCGATTGTCCATCCGCGCCTGCCTGGCCACCCGTACGCGAACCCGGACCTCGCCGGCGCGGGCGTGGCGTTCAAGCTGGCCTGGCAGTTGGCTCGCACGGTCTGCGGACGCGACCGCGTGGACGAGCCGATGCGGGACTTCCTGCTCGACGCGACCTGCCTGGCCGCACTTGGCACGATAGCCGACGTCGTGCCGCTTGTCGGCGAGAACCGCACGCTCGCGACCTTCGGCCTGCGCGGCCTGCCGGGCACGAAGCACGAGGGCCTGCGGGCGCTGCTGGAGTCGGCGAACCTCGTCGGCGAGCAGCTCGACGCCTACCACGTCGGCTTCATGCTGGCCCCGCGGCTGAACGCAGCCGGGCGGATGGGCCACGCGCGGCTGGCGATTGAGCTTCTCACCGACGCCTCGGCCGAGCGGAGCCGAGCCATCGCCGACTACCTCAACAAGCAGAACGACGAGCGGCGGAAGGTCGAGCGGGCCATCGCCGCCGAGGCCGCGCAGATGGTCGTCGATCAGGGCCTGGACGCTCCCGACAGCCGGATCATAGTCCTGGCGAGCGACAACTGGCACGGCGGGGTGATCGGAATTGTCGCGTCGCGGCTGGTGGAGAAGTTCTCCCGCCCGGCGATTCTCGTGGCCTTCAACGGCGACGGCGGGCAGGGCTCCGGCCGGAGCATACCCGGCTTCCATCTTCGCGACGCGTTGGCGGCCTGCTCGACGCACCTGCGGAGTTTCGGCGGGCACGCCATGGCCGGCGGGCTGCGGATCGACCGCGACCGGATCGAGGACTTCGCGGCCGACATGGGCGCGTACGCTGTCCAGCACGTCCCGGCCGGGGAACTCGCGGCGAAGTTGGACATCGACGCCGAGTGCTCGCTGGCCGAGCTGAACCTCAACACCGTCCAGCACATGGCGAAGCTAGGCCCCCATGGCCAGGGCAACCCCGAGCCGGTCGTGGCGGTGCGGAACTGCCGCGTTATCACCAGTCCGCGCCGCATGGGCAGAAGCGGGGGAACCGTCGGCATGTTGCTGGGTGACGGCGATGTGAAAATGCGGGCTGTCGGCTTCAACATGGGCGACCTGGCCGACATCCTCGAAGGCGTCCGCACCATCGACGTGGCCGGCACGCCGGGCATCAACTGCTTCCAGGGAAGGACGAGCGTCGAGATGCACCTGAAGGACGTGAGTTGGCAGTAGGCCCATACTTGCGGCGGGCGGCTCGCCTGGTTAGGGTTCACGGACCATGGACGTAGCGATTATCGCCAGTTTCATTCCGGACAGTTTCTTCGCCGGCTTCGAAGCCGACGGGGCGTGGGCACTTTGGCTGCTGGTGGGCGGGGCTGATCGCGTGGTCGCCGCATCGTCGGCCGCCACAGAGCCGCGGGTGGACCGCGGTCGTGTTGTTGCTGATTCCGGTGATGCTGTTCGTGCTGATCCTGCTTCGGCTGTTGGTGACGACCAGCCACGAGCGGATGCACCGCTGGCACGGGGCGGTGCTGGTGGTGATTTACATT
The DNA here is from genome assembly GCA_030610965.1 of Phycisphaerae bacterium. Classification (GTDB taxonomy): domain Bacteria; phylum Planctomycetota; class Phycisphaerae; order SM23-33; family SM23-33; genus JAUWQU01. The sequence goes on along the minus strand of JAUWQU010000489.1, from coordinate 2,446 downwards.
GCCTATTGCGGCGGTGGTGAAGTTCGGCGTCTCGGTGTAGGGCTGACATGGCGGCGGTCATCTGGTAGAATGGCCGACCGTGGTAGCGCATCGTTGTCCGCGGCTGGGAGGCTTGCGGTGCAGGCAAGGAGCCATTGATGTCCAAGTCAATCGTTTCGACCTTTATCTCGTGGTCGGTCATGACGGCCCTGGCGACGGCCCTTGGGGCTCCCTTCGCGGTCGCTCCGGATGTCGTGTTGCAGGACTCGGTGGAATACTCCAACGCCGGCATCGCGATAGCCGTTCCGGTGACCTTCGAGTACAAGCTGATCTCGGCCCCGTTCGACGTCATGTCCGCGGCCATCGAAGAGGCAGGCAGGCCCAGCCAGGCGGTGACGCTCTCGGCGTTTCCGATCACCGACAAGGGCACGGCGGAGGAGTTCGCCGAGGCCAAGATGGCCGAACTCAGCCGAAACCTCGCCATCCGCGACCTCAAGACGCACAGGAAGACCCCCATGCCCATCGCGGGCGCCCGTGGCGCGGCCCGTCTGGTGAGCTACAGCTTCCGCGGCACGCAGTCGGTGGCGGCCCAGGTGTACTTCCTGCGGGACGTCAGGGGCACCACCACCCGCATATGCTACCTTCTGACCGTGGTCGCCGCGGAGGACAAGCAGGCCAAGCTGCGGGGGGTTCTTGGCGCGGTCATCAAGTCCATTCGCTTCATTCCCGTCAAGGCCCCGGAGATCCCCACCGATATCAAGCTCGAAGAGCCCATCATGGACCGCGAGCTGGGATTCTCCATCCAATCGCCCAAGGGGTGGTACATCGACCGCTCCGGCGCCGGCGTGGAGACCGGGCTGGTCGATTACCGCCAGGGCGGCATTCCCATGCCGTCGGTCAAGATCATCGCCGTGCCCGCCTCGGCCGACGCTGCCACCAGCGAGGCGTGCTCGAAGAAGTTCCTGGCCATGGCCCAGTCGGTGGCCGTCAGGTCCAAGCAGGAGACAGGCACCCTTTCGGACGCCCCGGCGAAATTAGGCGAGTTGCCGGCACACCAGTTCGTCCTGAAGGTAATCGAAAAGTCCCACTCCATGCCGTCGCTGGGCGGCATGGACCCGGGCGACGTGGTGCTCGTCCACCGCACCGCATGCCTGGCTCGAGCGGGAAAAGGACCGGCCGCCTACATGGTCGTCATCACCGCCAAGGCCGCCGAACGTGCCGCGGCCGAGAAACTCATGGACACCATGGCCGCCACGTTCAAGGTGCTGGCGCCAGCCACGCAACCCGCCACATCGCCCGCAACGACCCAACCGACCGCGCCTAAATAAGCGCAAGAGCCCGCCGCCCCGGGCCAGGAGAGCCGCAAGAGATGGAACTCGACACCGTCATCAACGCCGATTGCATCAAGTGGCTAAACGAGCAGCCCAAAGGCTTCGCCGACCTCGTATTCGCCGACCCGCCCTTCAACATCGGCTATCAGTACGACGTCTACGAAGACAAGTTGGCCTACGACGAGTACTACAAGTGGACCAATAAATGGATGAAGGCGTGCGTCCGGGCACTCAAGGATACGGGCACCTTCTGGATCGCCATCGGCGACGAGTACGCCGCCGAAATCCGCATGCTCGGCCGGAAGCTCGGCCTGACGCTCCGCAACTGGGTGATATGGCACTACACGTTCGGGCAGAACACCAAGCGGAAGTTCTGCCGATCGCACGCGCACCTGTTCTACTTCGTCCGCGACCCGAAGGTGTTCACCTTCAACGAAAACGCAATCCGCGTGTTCTCCGACCGCCAGCGCGAGTACCGCGACAAGCGAGCCAACCCGGCCGGCAAACTGCCCAACGACACTTGGAGCGAGTTCGTCCGCGTCTGCGGCACCTTCGGCGAGCGCGAGGGCTGGCACCCGTGCCAGATGCCCGAGACGCTGCTGCTGCGGATTATCCGCTCGTGCAGCAAGGCTGTCGACACGGTCTTCGACCCGTTCTCCGGTAGTGGGACCACGCTGGCGGCCGCCAAGCGCCTAGGCCGGCACTGGCTGGGCACGGAGATGTCGCCCAACTACATCCAGGGCATCCGCGACCGGCTGAAAAACACCCGCCCCATCGCGCACTGCGAGCCGTTCGCCAACGGCCAGGACTGGCCTGCCGAGCACCTGGCGGAACTAAAAGGCGTCTACGCCGAGGAGTCCGTCGCGACCACACTGCTCTACGAGAACCGCCATCTGCTGGAGGCGTTCACCGAACACTTCAACCGGCGCCTCGCCGAGGCCGGCGTGAAGGGCAAGTACGAATCCCACCAGGTCTGGCGCCAACTCGAGCGGCTCCGACCAAAGTGCGGAGAGTTGCCGCGAGTAAAGACCCACGTGGCCGAGCCCTCGGGCAAGCCCCGTCCCCTGGACGCCGGCCTGTTCGAGTGACGGGCGGGAGAATGTGGCCCGTCAACGCCCGGCCCTGAATGTGGGCCC
>JAUWQU010000659.1 GCA_030610965.1 Phycisphaerae bacterium | reverse complement strand
CTTGAGCCGAAGTCGCGCTGTCGTGTTAATGAGACTTCATCTGTGTTCATGCCTGCCCAAACTTGTTCTTCTTCTTTATCCCCTGTATCTCATGCATCCCTGCTAATCAGTCTTTGCGGGCACCGTGCGGCGGACGGATTCCGGCGTGACGCCTGCCGGCAGGAGCAGGTAGCGGATGGTGGCCTGCGTGTCGAATGTCAGAAGCTCGCCCTCGACCGTCTTCCATGACTTGCCGTTGCGGTAGATCGTCAACGGTTTGTCGCTTGGCCAGGGGTTTCGGATTCGGCAGGGCCTGCCTGCCTGGGAGAGGATCTCGATGAACTCCGGCGCGCCGTCGGCGAACGAGGCGCTGACCAGGAACTGCCCGCGCGCGGCCTGGGTGAACTGGGCGTTCCAATCTTTCGGCCAGGCGGGGAAGAAGTTAAGCACCGGCTCTCCGCCGGGCGAGCCCGGGTTGCTCTGGCAGAGGGCCTCATGCACCGCGTAGGTTACGCACCCCAGCCGCTGGGCGCCGATGGCGTTGATCCCCTCGCGAAGCGTCATGCGGTTGGCGAGCACGCCCCTGCGATAGGTGCCCTCGTACACGCAGAAGTCGTTCTCGGCGTCCGTGCATTTCAGGATGCTCAGGGCTGAGTTGCGGAAATCCTCCGTCTGGCCCAGCTTGGCGGCGATTGCGGGCATCTGCGACAGTACGTGGATGGGCCTGTCGGCCGCTATTCCGCGGGGGTAGGAGTAGCGATATGTCGCCATCGCCGTCTTCCACGTCGCCGGGTCGGTGTGGCGGGTTTCGACGTTGAAGATGTCAACCTCCCACAGGCGAGCAGGGAATGACGGTAGGCCGGCTCCGATGTCTTTACGCACGGCCGACGGTCTGCCTGTCACCCACACGGCCGGACCCTTGTAGCCGTCGCGAAGCTTGGCGTGCCCCTCGTCGCTGGTCGGGATCGTCGTGAAGTTGTCGAGCATCTCACGCCACTTGGCGCGAAGGCCCGGATCGACGTCGAGTATCTCGGCGGCGCGGATCGCCGTAGGCAGCAGGCCGCGAATCATCCCGACGATCTCGATCGAGTCACGCCCGCCCCAGAAGCCCTCGCCGCAACTGACCATGCTGATGTGGTAGACGCCCTTGTCGTCCTTCTTCATCGCGGGGAAGTTGCGGTAGAACTCGGCCGCGCCGCGAAGCAGCGGGTACGCCTTGTCCCGCAGCCAGTCCCTGTCGCCGGTGTACTCGTAGCGTTTCCAGGCAAGGTGGGCCAGTTCGGCGTTGGGCGAGAACAGGTGGGTGACGTGTCCGAAGGGGCCGTCCGACTTGACCGGGATGGTCCACTCGCCGTCGCGCCAGGTGCGGCCATACGCCATCCAGTTCCACGCCGCGCTGTGCGGGTGCTGGCCGACGACGTACTTGCGGAACCGCTGGCTTCGCTGGCCCCACGGTTTGATGCCCAGGTAGAGGTCCGGCATCTCGGCGGCGATGTCGTCGGGCAGGTTCTTGATCCCGTCGAACCACATGGTTTCCGGGATGTAGATGCCTTGACTTGCCCAGGACTGGCGGGCGGCGCGCTCGAGCGATGGCTTGGCCTTGATGTACATGTCGAACAGCGGCCCGGTGAGCTCTTCGTGGTTGGCGGCCATGAGCCCGCGATAGTAGATGCTCATGTTCGACCACCAGTGCTGCGCGCCCCACGAGCGGCAGTCGCCGCGGGTGCTGAAGATCAGCCCGCCGTAGTTGGGCGGATAGGCCCCGCGCGAGCAGCACGCCATGAGGTAGAGGAAGTACGTGCGATTGCGCTCGACCTCGTCGGCAGAGCCGTCCGGGCTGGTCATGTGGACGAAGCCCTTGGCCCAGAACGCCTGCCACCATGCGTCGTTGTCCTTGCGGATGCCGTCATAGCCGCGGGCGACCGCCGCGTCGAGCTGCCGCTGGGCCTTGGCGACCACGTCCTCGTCGGGGTCGGACGTCTCGGCCGAGGCGATCCAGACCACCATCGCGCCGCGCTCGGCTTTGGCGATCAGACCGATCTGCCTCTCGTTGGGCTGGGCCAGGCCGGGCGAGCGGGGGCTCTGCGGCAGCGTCCGACGCCCGCCGCTGGAATCGTTCATTCGCGTCTGTGACTCCCGGCCGGTCACGGCCACAACCACGGCCGAGGTCTGGTAGTAATCATCCTCGCGGAATGTCTGTCGTAGCACGACGCGCCCGTCCTTTGCCAGCAGGTCCGAGATGGCCTTGTGGTTGTAGGTGTGGACCGCCCGCGGCCGCATTGTCTGGAGCTTGGCGCGGATCGTGCCGGGCACCTTGCGTTTGTCGTCGATGCGGACGGCGAAGACGTCGCCTTTCTGCCAGGCCGTCGATTCGGTCGTTACGCCCGCGCCGGCGATTGTCGCCAAGCCGTCGTAGACGGTGAGGTGCTGGCGGGTGCCTTCTTTCGGGAAGACCTCCTCGCCGAAGTCTACCATCTCGATATCAAGCAGGCCGCAGGCATAGGCGTAGTCGTGGTCGCGGCGGAAGAAGCTGTTTGTCTCGCAGCCGTTGGCGTAGACGTCGACTCGGTTGATCTGGAACTTCAGCGCGTGCGGCGAGGTCCAGATGAGGCTTCCCATCGTGCCGTTGCCGATAGGCAACCCGTCGTCGCTGATATCGAATGTGTGGTCAAAGCTCAGGTCCGCCCGCGAGACAAGCCGGCGGTAATCGACGCTCAGCGGCGAGCCGGATGCGGCGAAAGAGACCTTGGTCGCGGCAGCGAGCCCGACCACCGCCATGACCAGAGCCGCAGTCAAGAGTCCTTCGAGTTGCATAGTCGTCCTCTCACGGGTTTACGTTCTTGGCAGGGATGCAGGGGATGCATGGGATAAAGAAGAAGACAGGTCTAAGCAAAGATGAGCGCAGATAAACGCTGATAGGAGGATATTACTATGACTTCATCTGCGTTTATCTGCGTTTATCTCTGCCCAAACTTTGTTCTTCTCTTTTATCCCATGCATCCCCTGCATCCCTGCTAATGATTCCTGTCGGGTCCCTCAAACTCGCAGCGTCTTGCCCCAGTACGGCTCCAGCAGGTGGCGCTGGGCTTCGAGCAGTTCGTTGAAGCACTTGCGGATCGTGGCGGGCGAGGCCTGGGCGGCGGTGGCGGGGTCCAGCATGCAGGCCATGCAGGCCTTCTCGAGGTCGCACTCGAGGAAGGCG
>JAUWQU010000457.1 GCA_030610965.1 Phycisphaerae bacterium | reverse complement strand
CGCCCCCCTGGCCGGCCCGTATGGCCCGCTTGTCCTGTTGGGCGTCGGCCTGGCCGCGGCGATCTGGCGGGCGGTCAAGAATGGCCGGAAGGCCAAGGCCAGCGGCGACCAGCTCCGGGCGAGCGTCCGCGTTATCGACGCGGTCGACAAGGTCAAGAGCGATCAAGGCGTGGTCGACTTCGCCGATCCCGAGACCGCCCGGCGATTGTCCAAGCTTATGGGGGCCGTTGGTAAGGACATTGTCGACGCCGTCCAGGCCGGGGACTACCTGGCCGCCTAAGGCGTCGAAGACCTGGCCGTATAGGCTTGTCGGTGTATGAAAGAGAATCCATAGGCTTGTCCGCCGCGGCGGACGCATGAAAGGGAATCCAGTGTTTCGAGTAGACGAAGCGGGACAGTTTCGCAGTACGGTTACATTCGTGGACCTTCGGGCCAACCTGGGGGCGATCGAAGACAAGCACGTCAAGGCGGCGGCCGGACTCCAGGCCAGCAAGCTCCAGCACCAGCACCGGCGGACGTACGCGCAGGAAAGCGCGACCGCCCCCGCTACCGGAGCGTGGGTAGTGCATACCGTGGTGGGGACAGTGGGCAAGCTGCTGGGCTTCCGCGTCGGTTGCGTGGTCGCGCCGAGCACGGCCGAAACGGTAGTTGTAGACCTGTTGGTCAACGGGGCGTCCGTCCTGACGGCCCAAGTGACCATCGACGATGGGGACGCGGCCTACGCATTGGTCGAGGGCGTAATCAGCAGCGACGCCCTGGCCGCCGGCGACGTGGTGGAAGTGAAGGTGGTTAGCTCGACCGGGTCCACGCAAAAGGGCGTCTTTGCGGAGGTGGACCTGGAGGAGAATTACACCTAGCCCGGGCTCCCTGGCCGGCCGGGCGGCCCTATGCGCCTGGCTGGAAATGCACAAGGCCGCCCGGACGCTTGGCGCGTCCCGGCGGCCTTTGTGCGCGCCGAGGGATATGTGACGTCCGTTCGCTTGGTCCTGCCGCCCCTGCGCCCCGCCCTTGACTTCTTCGTGGTCTGTGTTACAATGCTCACGGCGATCAATGCAGCAACCCAAACGAATCTTGTCGCCCCCGGTGTCAGGGACAATCACGCCTAACGGCTGTCTTGATCACCCCCCTGCGCCGGGGGTGGCGCTTGATTAGGAGCAGAGCCGATGATGACATTGAGAATCGCGGTCGTGCTCCTGCTGGCCTGTGGCCTGGCCGGCGGGGAGGACATGGAGCTGAAGACGCTGCGGGCCGAGAATAAGGCCCTGCGGGCTCAGGTGGCGAAAGCCGCCCCCATAATTGAGGCGCTTCGAAAAGAGAACGCCGAGCTCAAGAAGCAATTGGGGCAGCTTCGCCGGTTGCGGGCAAAGGTGGCGGTGACTACGAAGCCGGCAGGCCCGCCCTTGTCGGCCAAGCGACAGGAACTGGTTGCGGCCGTAGACGCCCTGATCCGACGGATTGCCAAGGCTCGCAACGGAGCCTTGCTCCATACCCAATGCGACTTGGACGTTCGGCGGCTTCAGCTGGCGGCCATGGCCATGGGATTCCGCGCGACACCCGTCGCTCGTTACAGCGGCCGCAAGAGGGGGCTGTGCTTCACCCATCCGTGGTCGGGCGCTACTGTCGAATTCGACCTAGTGGTCGGCCGTGCCTTTATTCCCACTCGCGGACCGCCGGTATTTCCGGCTTCCCCGCTCGCTGATGTTACGCGCGGTCAGATGATCTCTGTCTTGCGCGCGTGGATCGAAGCGGCGAAGAAGCCGGGGCGGCGATGACCCTAGAACCGTTCTATATCCGAGTCGTACCCTTCCTGCAAGTGGGCGTATATCTGCTGGCCTGTGGCCTGGCCGGCGGGCGGGAAAAGCCGTCAAGGGAAAAGGACGCCCTGGCGCAGAAAAAAACAGGATCGGCCAGGTCTCGGCAAACCGAAGCCGGCCAATCCCTTGCGCCGACCGACCACCCCCAAGGGGAGTCGAACCCCTGGGAATTTGCGCCGCCTGAAGGGGGTATCCCGAAATCCGCCCTTACCGTGTCTGTCGGACGCGGTAAGGGACGGATCGCATGGTAGACGCCAAGGAAAGGCTGCGAAAGGCTGCTACAGGGGACAAGAGGACTTATCACCCGTCGCCGTCCGGCCGCGTCCACGACCGGAAGAAGATTAGACGGTCCGACGCCCGCGGGGCCGCACGCTTCCGCGGGCGTTGTCATTTCTTGAGTGTTCCGCATACGGGCGTCCTGGTCGGCCCGTCCGTGGAACCGAGAAAAGCCCATCACTACGGCGGCGATTCTATCGACATACGCCGATATCGTCAAGCCCCATTTCCTGCCTGGAGTCTACGCCCATGATCGACAAGCCCGACCCGCCCGTCTTGAAGCTCGGCCCTGGCGGCGACTTCGTCAAGCCCTGGCCGCCGACCGGCCGGCTGGAGGCGTCCGCCCTTGTCCACCTGGCCGCCGCCTACGCCCGCGGCATGGTCGACAAGAAACGCCTGGCCCAACTCCACCGGCGAGACCGCCGGGCCGCGGTCCACCTGGCCGGCTACGTCGCCGCCCTGGACGCCGCCGCCCTGGCCGCGGTCGAGAAGGTCGCGCCGCTCTACGCCCGCGACCACTACGCCGCTATGGCGGCGGCCCTGGCCGACCTGGTCGCCGACGCTATCACCCTGGCCGTCGCCCGGCGGGCGAAGGCCGAAGCCCAAGGGGGCGGGAAATGACCGACAAGACCAATCCCGATGTACATCGCGACCCGATCGCCGACGCCAAGCGGGGCGGCGGCGTCGACGCCTACGCCGACGGCGACGCCCTGGCCGCGATCCTGGACGGCCTGGACCGCCGGGCCGTCGCGGCCGGCATGCGCAACAAGGTCGGCCTTTGGGCGTCCTACCAGGGCGTCCGCGATCGACTCGCCGCCGAGCTTGCCGACTGCGATCCGGGGGGCGGGATCGCCGCGGCCGCCCTGGCTACGTCGCAATTCGCCGTCCGGCGGTGCCCGAAGCTACCGCCGGCCGACGCCGCGGAGCTTTGGGCCGTGGGCGTCCATTGCCGGCGAATCCTGGCCGCCTGGACGGGCCGGCCCGTCCGGCGGGTATCGCTCGCCTGGCTGCGCGCCCGGATCAATGGGCCGTTGTTCTCCGGTCGGCCGGAAAGGGGCGGCGTCCTATGAAGCCCGAATGGCTAACCGTCAACGGCGAGACCTACAAGATCATCGGCCGCCGCCAGCGTATCCGCGACGCCAAGCGGATAGCCAAGCGCATGGGGGCGAAGTGGACGCGACACAAGGGATGGGTCGTGATTGTCCAGCGCGTGGAGATACCGGTATGAGAAACTACGTCTTGGGGTTCATGTTCAACGCGGATCGGTCGGAAGTGGTCCTGACCCGCAAGGCGAAGCCGGCTTGGCGAGCCGGCCGACTCAATGGCGTAGGGGGTAAAATCGAAGCCGGCGAACGGCCGCTTGCGGCAATGGTCCGGGAGTTCGCCGAGGGAACCGGCTTCCGGACTTGCGCGCAAGACTGGCAACGCTACGCCATGATGTACTGGGACGGGGCGGACGCCTTCACTGTCCATGTTTTCCGGTCTTTCCAGCACCGGCCGACCCTGATGGATTGTGTGCCGTCAACGACCGGCGCAGAGATCGACGTATGGCCGGACTGGCAGATGCCGGAGCCTTGGGATTCGGTATCAAATCTCGCCTGGCTTATCGAAATGGCCCGCGACACGAATCCGGGCGACTGTCCGGCGTATGAGATTCGCGCCATGATCGGGGCGGTCGACGCTCCACAGTTCGCCCGCGATCGTCCATCCTGGGCGATCCGTGTATACACCAAAAACCCCCGAAAAACGGGGACAACGCCAACAGGAAAGGAAGGGAAGGACATGGGCGAGCAGCAGCTCGAGCGCGGCTGGTGGCGGCCGCCGAATACCCGGAAGGCTCACTACATGATGGGGAACAGGTCTCTCTGCGGCAAGTGGGCAAGGTTGGGCAAGCCGAGACCAGGCTTGTATGAGGACTCCAGTCACGACAGCCACGTCAACTGCGCAGAGTGTCGGCGGCTACGGGAACGCCTCACGGCGAAGTAGTCGTTTGGGCCGTTCATGGAGCTACGGACTTTGGACCGGTCGGACCTTATCGCCAACGTCAAACACGGCCACGGCCGCGGCTGGAGCTTTACGCCGCTCGCCATGACGCCGCCGTCCGCCGGCAAGCGGCCGATTCGCAAGGCGTGGGCGGCGGCCGGGCGGGAAGCCCTGGCCGAAGCCCTGGCGTGGGCGGCCGCCGGCAACGTCGGCTTGCGGACCGGGGCGGTATCCGGATTGCTCGTTGTCGACCTGGACACGGGCAAAGACGATTACGCCGCCGACGTGGTCAAGGCGTTGGCCTTGCCGCTCACGATTACCGCGATCACCG
>JAUWQU010000032.1 GCA_030610965.1 Phycisphaerae bacterium | reverse complement strand
CCGGGATGGTTGTGGCTGTACTGGTAGCCCTTGGAATACCCGTACTGCTCGGCCATGGCCGGGTGAGGGGCGTTTCGCAGGTGCTTGGGCACGGGTATGGTCCGCTGGTTGCGGACGTCATCGAGCGCGGCGTCGATGGCCAGGTAGGACGCGTTGGACTTCGGCGCGCAGGCCATGTAAACGACCGCCTGTGCCAGCGTGATCCTGCACTCGGGCATGCCGATTCGTTCGGTTATGTCGAACGCGGCCGCGGCGACGCTGATCGCTCGCGGGTCGGCGTTGCCGCTGTCCTCGCTGGCGCGGATGGCGCTACGCCTCGCGATGAACCGCGGGTCCTCGCCGGCCTCGAGCATGCGTGCAAGCCAGTACACGGCCGCGTCGGGATCGCTGCCCCGCATGGACTTTATCAGTGCGCTGGCCGCGTCGTAGTGCTGGTCGCCGGCGGCGTCGTATTGCAGGGCCTTGGCCTGGATGGACTCCTGCGCGGCGGCGAGGTCGAAGACTATTGGCAAGTCCGGCTTGGCGGCGACGGCGGATCGCTGGCTTCGCACGCCGACTTCCAGGGCCGTCAGTGCCCGTCGCGCGTCGCCGTCGGAGATTTTCGCCAGGTGGGCCAGAGCGGCGGCGGCGGCCTGTACAGGATACTTGCCGAGCCCTCGCTCGTCGTCGGCCAGGGCACGGCGGAGAAGCTCGACGACCTCGTCGTCGGTAAGCGGCTCGAACTTGAAGACGGTCGAGCGGCTGAGCAGCGGCGAGTTTATCGAGAAGAACGGGTTCTCGGTCGTCGCGCCGATCAGCACGAGCGTGCCGTTCTCGACGTCGTTGAGCAGCGAGTCCTGCTGGGCGCGGTTGAAGCGGTGCAACTCGTCGATGAACAGCACCGTCCGTTTTCCGGTCGAGGCCAGCAAGGCCCGGGCGCCGTCGGCTATCTCGCGGATGTCCTTGACCGACACCCGGACGGCGTTGAGCATGTGAAACCTGTACGAACACTGCCGGGCGATGACGGTGGCGAGCGTGGTCTTGCCGCTGCCCGGCGGGCCGTGGAAGATCAGGCTGCTCAGCCGGTCGGCCTCGAGCATGCGGCGCAGCATCTTGCCGGGCGCCAGAAACGCCTGCTGGCCCACGATCTCGTCGACCGTGCGCGGGCGCATCCGCACCGCCAGCGGCGCGTTGGCAGCCACGGCCGCGGCCTCCGATTCCTTGAACAGGTCCATATCGCCGTAGTATACGCCCGCGGGGGGCTCGAGGGAAATGGCAGTCGGTCTTGTCACAGCGCAACCCCAGGCGGAGCCGGACTCCGGAAGTCGAGGCCCGTTCGCTCCGGCGGGCAGACCCTCAGCGCGAAGAAAGTCTAGGCAAGGAGGCGATTTCGTGCGACAAAGGGCTTTGCAATGCGTTTTACGCATAAGTAGGGATGTTGTGCGTGGGATCCCCGCACGGCTTGCCCCGAGGGCGTAGGAGTGAGCGTTTTGCGACGGTTTGCGCGCTGGTCGTAGGTCGGCCTTTGGCAGGCCTGGTCGTCAGAAGGAGAATCGACATGAAGTTGCGTCTTTCGCACCGTATGGATTACCTGGTAATGCTGGCTGTGGTGTTGACCGGAGCGTTTTGTTCGCCTGCTTTGGCCCTTCGGGATGGCGCGCAGGCCACGTGGGGCAAGACTACCAAGGTAGGCCCGGACGCCGAGGCCGGCGGATGGTTCATCAACCTTGGCATCACGGGCGCGCGGGCGAAGATTCCCGACGACCAGCCTAAGATCCTCGAGGTGACGTACGTCTTCAAGGACACGCCCGCTTATGGCAAGCTCAAGGTCGGCGACAAGATCGTCGGCGTCAACGGCCGGGCGTTCACCACGCCGCACAAGTTCGGCTACGGCGTGACGAAGTTCGGCTATGAGGGCCCGATGATGGAGTTCGGCAACGCGCTGGAGGCAAGCCAAGGCGCCAAGCTCAAGGGCAAGTTGACGGTCCACGCGAGGCGCGGCAAGGAGAAGCTGAGCATCGAGTTGACTCTCCCGATGAAGTACGGGCAGTTTTCGCGGACGTATCCGTACGACTGCAAGAAGACGGATATCATCCTGCGCCAGTGCAACCAGCACCTCGTCGACACGCAGAGGCCCGACGGCCTGTGGAGCGGTCGGCCTCACCTTAACGCCTTCGCCACGCTGGCGCTGATGGCCAGCGGCGAGCCCAAGTGCATGCCCCTTGTGAAGAAGGCCGTCCAGGCGATGGCCAGGGCCACGACGAGGGATCTGAATCGTGGCGGGCTGCCTTGCTGGCGGTACGGCCTGTACGGCGCGACGCTGGCCGAGTACTACCTGCTGACCGGCGAGAAGTGGGTCCTTCCGGAACTACAGGAGATCAACGACTGGCAGAAGCTGGCCCAGGCGCCCCGCGGCGGCTGGGGACACTCGCCCTGGGACGACAGCCCGGGCGGCAAGAACGGCTACGGGCCGATCAATGTCCTTACAATGCAGGCAATGATGGCCTGGGCGCTTATGGAACGTTGCGGCCTGCCCATCGAGCAGAAGCGATTCGACGCCGCGCACGACTTCGTCGCCAAGGGCACCAACAAGATCGGCTACGTCTGGTACAAAGACGGCGGGGCAGGCAACCCGAAATACGCCGACATGGGCCGGACCGGTGCGGCCGCGCTGGCGCATTACCTCAGCGCCTCGGGAGGAACCAAGTACCAGCAGTTCGCGAAACTCTGCGCCAAGTGCATCGGCGAGAACCCCAAGACCTTCCCGGACACGCACGGCTCGCCGATTCTGGGCATGGTATGGACCGGCCTTGGCGCCGCGGCCGACCCGGCCTGCCTCCGCAAGCTGATGGACCACAACCGATGGCAGTTCGCCCTTGCCCAGTGCCCGGACGGCACGTTCTATTACCAGCCCAACCGCGACAATAACCCGCAGGACTTCGCCGCCGCCCCGCGGCTAAGCGCCACGGCCGCGACGTCGCTGATCCTGTCGCTGAAGAACAAGAAGCTCCAGATGACCGGCGCGAAACTGGTCGTCCGAAAACCACTGACAAAACAGTCAAGTCCTGGGAGGCTGGCCTTATGAAGCATCTAACTCCCCTGTGCTGGATTTCTCTGCTTGTGGTGCTGTGTGGCCTGGGCGAGTGCTCCGCCGCCATTGCCAGGCCCAAGAAGGCCCCGGCCCCGCTTACGGAAGAAAAGAAGCAAGAGATCAAGGATCTGGTCGCAAAGTTCCGTGACGCAAATACCCAGGGCCAGAGGTTCGCACCCCTCAAACGCATCGTGAGAATGGGGCCGGAGGCGGCCGGGATGGCCAACGCCGCCGTCGACGAACTGCTCGCCATCGCCCAGAAGCAGTATTTCGAACTGCTGGACAAGCACGTCCGCGCCGCATACATCAAGCGGCTGACCATGCTCAGGGACGGGCACGTCAAGAAGGTCCAGTACATGCGCCGGCTGTGGAAGGACTACCTTCTGCACACCTCGGACCAGAAGGACTTCCAAGACCACTTCCTGAGGCCCGTCTGGGAGGTGTCGGAGTTCATGCTCGTCAGGCCGGCGGACATGAGAGAGCCCGAAATCGTCCGGGCACGCAAACTGCTGTTCGAACTGGCCGAGTATCAGGTGGCGTGCCGCAAGGCCGCGGGAATAAGCGCTGACCCCACCGCGGGCAAGAAGTCGCCCACGGGCATCGACATTCCCTACCTCGACCAGCCGCCCACACTGGCCGACTACGTGTCGTTCCTGGACCGCATTATGGTCCTGGCCGGGTCGTTCGCGCCGGCCGGCGCCAAGCAGGTCCACTACGCCAACATCGACGTCTTCAGGGAGATCGACGTCCAGGAATCCGAGTTCGTCATGTTCGCCGGCACGGTCAGGATGCTGGTCGGCAGCGTCGCCTGGCTTGGCGATGCGCTTGTCTGCGCCACCACCCGCGACCACTCCGCCGACCGCAAGGCGGGCCTGGCCAGCGGGCACATGTCCACCGTGCCCGGCAAGCATGGCTTCACCGACCGCCTGCGGCGAATGGGGGCCCCCTGGTGCGGCTCCGAGGGCGCCGGCGGCGGCAGGGACGGCAGGGGCTATGCCAACGGCCTCAGCTACGGCGGCGGGCACACGCACCCGCTTTACTCCATCAAACGAAACTTCACGGGCGTCGGCCGGCGCGGCGGGGTCTACACGAGCAACTACGGAACCAAGAGGGACCTGCTCCATCCCTGCCCAGCCACCCAAAACGAGTTCTTCATGCCCCCGGGAATCACCCGAGCCGACCTCAAGACGCCCGAACTCCTGGAAATCTACAAGCTGCTCCAGGACGAGAAATACGCGCAGGCGGATGCGAGGATCGCCGAGGTGGAGGTCGAGAGCGATTTCGACAAGATGATCCTGCGGTTCTTCTCCGCGGACGTCACGGCCGAGTTGGGCTGGTTCTGCGAAGCCGTCGCAGCCATCTACGCCGTCGGCGACTACTACGACGTCAAGCTTCGCCTCGATGGCGCCCGCAAGAAGTTCACCGGCATAAAGCTGTTCGACAAGCGGGCCGCCATGCTGGACAAGCTACTGTCAGCCAAGAAGATGGAGAAGGAGCTTGAAGCCGGCAAGGTCTACCGTCCCATCGCCAGGGCAATAGTGAAGGATATGCGGGGCAAGAAGCTCAACGCCGCCGCCGCCCGCAAGCAACTCGACGATTTCGCCAAGCAGCACCCCAAGACGGTCTGCGCCGAAGCGGCCCAATTCCTCCCCCCGGACGCTACGGGCAATACTCCTACGGTCAACCCTATCGCCTACTTCTTCAACAAGAACAAATACCTCGCCAAGTACGCCTACTACACCTACGGCCTGGAAATATCAGACGAATGGCCGCCACGGTAGCGGGGCCTGTTCGCGTCGTCTATAGTCGCGGCTTCGCGCGCGTCGGGGCGAGTTGCCCAACCAGTTCGGCCTTGTCGCCGAGTTCCTTTCGGCGCGCATCGAGCAGCGCGCGCAACTCGTCGCGTTTGGCCTTGTACTTGGGGTCGCCTATCAGGTTGTTCATCTCGTAGGGGTCGGCGGCCAGGTCGTACAGCACCCAATCGCCTTTGGCGTGGTAGGCGTATTTCCACCGCTTGGTGCGGATGCCCCGCCAGTCGGTGCCCGGCCCGCCGCCGCGGTGGGTGTTGGCGAAGTAGACCATCGTCGGCTCGTCCCCGCCGTCGCCGGCCAGGACGCCGGAGAGGTCGCGCCCCTGGACGCCGGCCGGGACCGTCGCGCCGCAGAAGCCCAGCAGCGTGGGCATGACGTCCACCGAGGCCAGCAGCACGTCGCTCTTTCGCCCGGGCCCCAGCCGCCGCGGGTACCGCATGATGAACGGCACGTTGACGGACTCTTCCCACGGCCGCTGCTTAAGCCGATGGCCCTGCGAGCCGAGCATGTCTCCGTGATCGGACGAGAAGCAGAAGATGGTGTCCTCGGCGATCCCCAGCGTTTCCAGGGCCTTCATCATCCGGGCGATGTTGGCGTCCAGACTTGTCACAAGGCCGTAATACTGGGCGATCTGCGGGCGCCACTTCTCGGCCTGGCCAGGCGGCACGTTGGGGCGCAGCGGCAGTTTGGCCGGATCGTAGATGTCGAACTTCGCCGGCGCCCTGTAGGGATTATGCGGCGGCCCGAAGGACACAGCCAGGCAGAAAGGCCGGTCCCGGTTCTGCTTGATGAACTCGATCGCCAGGTCGGTCTGCACGTCGGGCTCGTACCCGTTGATGGGGATCGGCTCGGGCGTGTCGCGGAAGTACCGCGTTTTGAAGTATTGATGCGAACACGCCAGCGCCGCCCAGTAGTCCCATCCCTGGCGGTCTTCGGGCTTGACGAACCCGCTGCGGTCGCCGTTTAAGTGCCATTTGCCGATGTACCCGGTCGAGTAGCCGGCCCGCTTGAGCATCTCCGGCAGCGTGGTCTCGGTGTTGGGCAGCTTGATGTCGTTATGAATGACCCCGGTGGTGTGGCCGTAACGGCCGGTCATCAATTGCGCGCGGTACGGGCTGCAGACCGGCGAGCAGGACATCGCGTTGGTCAACAACAGCCCCTGCCCGGCCAGGGCATCGAGGTTCGGCGTCTTGACGCACGTGTTGCCCATACAGCCCATGGCCGCGGCGCGCATCTGATCGGCGAAGACGTACAGCACGTTGGGGCGCCGCTTGCGATCCGCCGCGCCGCAGAGTTCGCTGCCGGCGCCCGCAGTCGCCGCGGCAATGCCAGCCGAAGCGAACTTGATGAACTCGCGTCTGCTCAGTTCCCGCATCATGGGCTTCCTTTCACGGGTTCGCTCAGGGGCTTGCCTGCCCGGGTGGTCGATGCGAGAGAGTAGAATGGGTCGTTGTTCTGTTTGATCCACGCATCGAGTTTCGCGGCCAGGTCGGCCTTGGTTTTTGCGTGCTTCGGGTCGCCGGCGAGGTTGACGATCTCGTCGGGGTCGTTGGCCAGATCGTATAACTCCTCGCCGTGGCGGATGAACCGGTTGTACTTGAATCGGGCGGTGCGGATCATCCGGATCGGGTTGACCCACCGCTGCTTGCTGTAGTACTGGCTTATCACGAACTCCCGCTTGCGCTGGCCGGCGGCGCCGGTCAGCGTCGGCTTGAGCGACACGCCGTCCGAGGTGATCGGCGCCAGGTGGCAGAAGTCCAGGATCGTGGGGACTATGTCCACGTTGACTACGTCCAGATCGTCCACGCGCCGCGGCGCGACGCCGCCGAAGGCCTTGGGCACGCGGATCATCAGCGGCACGCGGACCATCTGGTCGTACATGAACGGGCCCTTGAATATCAGCCGGTGATGGGCGTCCATGTCGCCGTGGTCGCTCGTGACGATGACAATGGTGCTGTCCAGCAGCCCGCGCTTCCGCAGCTCGGCCAGCACCTTGCCCACGTGGTTGTCGTACAGGGCCGTCTTGGCGCGATAGCAGTCGCGGTACTGGCGCCACAGGGCCTCATCCCGGCCGTGGATGACCTTGCCCTGGTCGTCGGTCATGAATTGCTTCTGCACGGCTGGCTTGGTGTCGAAGTCCTCGACGGCCCACGATTTCGGCAGCGGAATATCCCCGGCGTCGGCGGCGACCTTGTGCCGGGCGAATCTGTAGATGTCGTGCGGGTTGTTGTACGACAGGAATAGTGCGAAGGGCTGGCCGGCGTCCCCTGCCTTGGCGATGAACTCCCGCCCGGCCTCGGTCGTGCCCGGGTCGTTGATCTTGGGGACATACCCCCCGCCCCAGCCGGCCGTGGCGACGGCATCGTTGCCCAGGTGCCACTTGCCGAAGTAACCCGTGCGATACCCACCTTTCTGGAGCATCGCGCCGATGGTTTGCTGCCGCAGGGCCTTCCCGCCGGCGGCGCCCATGTTGCCCATCACGCCGGTCTTGGTCGGGTACATTCCGGTCAGCAGGGACGAACGGCTGGGCGAACACTGCGGGGTCGTGCAGAACGACCGCCCGAACACAACGCTGTCTGCGGCTAAAGCGTCGAGGTTCGGCGTGTTGAAGAAGCGGTCCTCCCGCCCCATGGCGCGCCAGTGCTGCTGATCGGAGAAGATCAGCACGATGTTGGGCTTGCCGGCGGGCGTGTCCCGGCCGTCGGCTTCCCGACCGGCGACCAGAGATATGGCCCCCAAGCCAATGCCTTGCAATACCTTACGGCGACTCAATGACGTTGGCATCGGCGGGGGCTCCTGACAGCGAACTTCGATCCGGGGTGCCGGCGCCGGCAAGCCTGTCGCTGGCCGGATGCAGAATGACTCTACTCGAGACTCTCCAGATGTCGCTGAGCCCACAATCGTTGCGGGCACTTTCGCTGATCCTACCACGGTTCTGGACATTCGCAAGCGCGTTCCGGACTCAGCGAGGCCCTTGTGCGGCGGGCGCTCGAAGCCGCACTACTTGCCGGCTGTGGCGGCCAGGATATCCTTGAGCTTAGCCCGCAGCAGCCAGGTTGTCTCCGTCCCCGTCATCACGAAGATTTCGTTTCTATGGCAGAACGCCCTCGCGCCGGCCAGTGGGGCGAGGTGGCAGGACACCTTTATCCCCTCTCCGGCGGTGACCGGGCCTGCCTTCAGGTCCAGCTCAAGCAGATATGCCCCGCCGTACAGCAGGAACTCCTTGCCGCCTGTCAGGATCAATTGCTGGTCGGTAAGGCTCGGCCCGCGGTCCTTCTCCTTCCTTTCGACGAGCACCTGCGGCTGGGCCCAAGACCGGCCGTCGGCCGAGCTGAGGTGGTAGATCGCCTCGCCGAAGTCATCACAGACCATGCGAAACTGTTTGCGATCATCCACGACCACATGAACGTTCCAGAGGTTCACCTTCTTTCCGTTGATCATCCGGCCCTTGACTTGGATGGGCGTCAACTCTTGGACGTCGTCGAGCGTCTCTGCCGAGCCCACCTTGTCGCGCCAGAAGATCCACTGCTTGCCCTTCGGGCCGACGACCATGCTCGCGCTCGACGCAGGCCAACCCCCCATCCTTCCGATCTCGATCCGCCGAATCGGCGCCCAGACCTGCCCGTCGCGTGTGCTGGTCAGCCACAGGTGATAGCCGGCCGAGCTGACGGACTGCGGGGAGAGGCGGTTGGAGAAGAACGTCAGGTAGATCGTGCCGTCCGGGGCTCTAAACGTGACCGGCTCGATGTTGTCGAAGACGGAGCTCAGCGGCAACGGCTCAGGCTTCGTCCAGTTGACCAGGTCCTTGCTTCGCGCCGCCATGAGCTTGCCGCCCAGGCAGCCCCAGACCGCAATGTGCCCGGCCTCGCCGAGGCGCTGGATGCTGAAGCGGGGGGGATGCACCGGATGCCTGCCCGAGAGTGCCAGGTCCAACGGCTGCCGCCGGAACGGGCTGTCGAGGTTGAAGAACAGGCCGTACCGCCGACCCGGCTTGACCTCGTAGGGTATTTCGATTGTCTCATCTCGGCCTGGCGCCGAGAACCGCAGCGTATGTCGCCCCGGTCGGACGCCACTGTAGGCTCGCTCGTTCTGCATCGTCATCTCGCCCCACGTAATCCGGCTGTTGGCGGGGTGCAGCTTCGTCTGCATCCACGCGTCGGCCTGGATCGGGGCCGGGGCCTTCGTCACCGGGCGGAACGTCGCCTTGGCCAAGACGCTGTGGACCTTGAACTGCTTGGCCGTGCCGATCCGGATGTGTGCGAGGCCGGCGCCGGGCGGGATGGTGAGCGTCTTCTTGACCACCTCGCGGCCGGGCTTGTCCCTGTTCGTCCAGCCGATGGAGCCGAGCTTATTTTGCTTGTTCGGCGGATCGTGCGCCATGACAAAGCAACTGAAGTGCCCGCCGTAGCGGACGTTGAACTGCTCGATGTCGCAGGCGAACTCGATCGTGGCGAACTCCTTGCCGCGCGGTGGGGCCAGGGCGTAGTGGTCGTACGTGCCGGGCTTGTAGCGGCGAGCGAGCGTGTTGGCGTCGGCGAAGTTCAGCTTGGTTGTGGCTTCGTCGCTGTCGCCGAGGGAGATAATCCATGGCACTTCCGGCTGCGGCGCGTCCTTCGGCAGAGAACAGAGGGCCTTGTGAATGAGTTCCACGTCCGCCAGTTGGCTGCCGCCGTATCTCGACTTTGCCCGCGTGGCGACGGACCGCTTCCACGCGGCGACGGCCGCCGGTACGTCCCCCGTTCTATGCAGCATCAGCGGATAGGCCTTTACGATCTCGATCCACACGTAGTCGATCTTCGTCTTGGTGTCCTCCAGATAGTCGAGGGCGTCGGCCAGTGTCTTCGCAGCCGACTTGGGATCCTTCAACTCAACGGACTGCATCCGCGCGATCCACAGCATCAGGATGCTTCGCTGGTTGATCAACGCCTTGGATTCGCGCGTGCTCAGCGCGATCGGGCCGGGAGGGGCAACCGGCCCCATCACAACGCGTACTCCAGGGCCGACGGCAGGGCCCCCGCCCCTGCCCCAGCCCACGCCCTGCGGAGGGAGCTTGCCATTCGCCCTCTTCTTCACCCCGTCGCTGATGTCCTCGTCGATGAACTCGACCACCTTGCGGTAGGCCTGGACGGCGCCCGTCCACTGGCCGCCGAGTTGGCAGACGTGACCGCACCAGAGCCAGTCCAGCATCTCGGCGTTCTCGTATGATATGAGTTTACGCGACACGCGGATCGCGGCAGGGTAGTCAGCAGTGCGGAAGGCCTTCTGGAGTTCGGTTCGCATTTCCACGAGTTCGGCCGGGGCGACCTGGCAGATCGCCGTCAGCAGCGACTTCGCTCGGACCTTCACCTCCAGGTCCGGATCCTTGACGGCCTCGCGCAGGGCGGGCACGGCCGGCCAGCCGATCTCACGAAGCCGCTGCGAGGCCGCGTCCCGGACCTTCCAACGGTCGTTACCCAGGTCCTTGATGAGCTTGTTGATCTCGCTTTGCGAGACGGCAGCGGTTCCGTCGCTTTTCGGACCGGAGGCCACCTGAGCCCCGGCAGGGGCCACGACGGAAAGAGCTATCGCAAGCACCAGAAACTTTCGCATGTTGTCTCCCTTTTGGCGCGCAGACGGGCCAACGTCGCGACATTAGACGCGCCAGAGGGCGGGGGGTTCCCGCAATTAGGATCGGGTTACCGGGCCGAATTACCGGGTCTATTCGTCGGTCCTGAACGGCACGGCCGGGAGGTCCCCGGAGTTTACCAGGTTGTGCTTGGAATAACTGTGCCACGCGAACCGCACGAACTTGGGCTGCTTCACCTGCGCCGACGAGACCTCGATGGTGTCCTTGCCGACGAGCTTCGCCTCGGCCTTGACGAACTTCAGCTTGCGGTTCACCACCGTGCCGTCGGAAAGCTGGAACCAGTTAGGCGCCTTGCCATCCTGGGTCTTCAGGCCGTCATAGACGTACTTGAGCTTGACGACGATCTTGTCGCCCTCGATCTTGCTCGACTCGTACATCGGTCCGTAGATAGGTCGCGCAGGCTGGCCGTAGGTCTCGACCAGCGCGATCTGCGCCAGTCGCCCTGCCACCAAATCCTTGTGCGGCGGGTGGGGGTTGCTGCTTCCGGCGACCGGCATGCCGTCGGCTGGGTCGTTGGGGTCTTTGGCCTTGTAGATCTTGATGGAGTTCTTCGGCCCCTTGGCGCCGTCGTAGATGTCGTTGCTGACTGCCAGGCCCGTGTTGGGGACCGTGTGCATGACCTTCACTTGGGCCTCGTAGACGCCCAGCATGCCGCTGGCGTAGCCCGTCTGGGCAATCTGGACGAAGTAGAAGGGCATGCTCGGCTGGTGCCAGAGCTTTCGCCACGCCTCTATCAGGTTCGTGAACTCGGCCGCGGAGGTCTTGTTCCGCCCGTCGTCCTCGCCCTGATACCAGATCACTCCGCGGATGGTCATCGGCACGAGCGGCAGGAGCTGCGACTGGTACATCAGACCGGGCCTATGGCCGATGTATCCGCCCTCGGCCGGCTTGTCGAAGGGGTACTCCTTCTCGATGTCCGCCTTCGGCGTCCACGCCTCGGCCGTCGAGCCGCCCCATGCGATGTTCATCACGCCGACGGGCACCTTGAGTTTCTCGTTGAGCGTGCGCGCGAACACGTACGCCACCTCTCCGTACGAGGTGTGCGGGCCAATCTTGTCGCCGCGTTGAATCGTTGGCGGCACGGCCTTGATGGCCTCGGGCGTCGCGGCGCACCAGGTACACGTCATCTGGTCGCCGTAGTCGTTTCGCACGGGTATCGGCCCGGTCCGCACGGTCTTGGACCGGCAGAAGACCCGCACGCCGGGGGTGCTATCCTTGATCTGCGTGCCCCGGCTCATGTTGGACTGCCCGCTGGCCAGCCATACCTCGCCGAGCATCACGCCCTTGCACTCGACGGTGTTGGACGGGCCCTTGATCGTCAGCGTGTGGGCCTTGCCGTCGACCTTCATCGCGGGCAGGTCCACTCGCCACGCCCCGTCGGCGCCGGCCTCTCAGGCGGCGGTCAGGGCGGCGAAGGTCTTCGGCGACAACATGGTCCTCCAGCAGGAGCTGCCGATAGCGGTCTGGGGCTGGGCTGACGCGGGCGAGCAGGTGACGGTCAAGCTTGCGGGTGAGTCC
>JAUWQU010000016.1 GCA_030610965.1 Phycisphaerae bacterium | reverse complement strand
ACCGGAACCCGCCAGCCGCGATTCGAGACAAACGCCGCGACCAACCAGGTCCTGGTGGCCGCGACGGCCACGCAGCACGAAGAGGTCGAGAAGGTAATAGAGGGCCTCAAGGAAGCCACCCAGCTTGCCAGCGAGACACGCACCTTCAAGCTGAAGTTCGTCAAGGCCGTCGACCTCGCCGACGTGCTGAGGCAGATGCTCGCCGACGATCCCAGTTCCTCGCGAAGCCGCTACGGCTACAGCCGCTACTCGTCGTATTCGTCATCCTCCTCGTCATCGGCGAGTACGGGCGCCGTTCGCGTTGCCGCGCTTCCAGAGAGCAACGCCATCGTCGTACAGGGCCCGCCCGCAAAGCTTGCCCTCGCCGAGACGCTCATCGCCACCTTCGACGTGCCCGAAGCCGTCGGCAACGCCGCCATCGTCCGACTGCCGCTTGCCAAGGCCCGCGCCGAAACGCTCGTCGCCACGCTCCGAAAAATGATGCCGGCCGCCCAGGAGGGCAGGGATCAGGAAATCTTCATCGAGGCGGAAAAGTCCACCAACTCCATCCTCCTCCGCGCGCCGGAGGCCCAGCGTCAAAAGCTCGAAACCATCATCGCCCAGCTCGATAGCGACGCCGCCGACACTACGCGAGAGGTCCGGGTCATCCCGATTGAGCACGCCTCGGCCGGGTCGCTGGCGATAATGCTCACGCGGCTTTACCCGCAGCAGCAAACCTCGCCCTACGGCTACGGGTTCGGGTACGGACGATCCAGCTCGTCGAGCCAGACCGACGACAGCGTGACCGTCACCGCCTCGCCGGGCGACAGGTCGCTGGTGGTAGAGGCGCCCAAGACGAAGATGGCCGCCATCGCCAAGCTCATAGCCTCGCTGGACGTCGAGGACGCACCCGGCGGAATCGAGGTCCGCACCTACCAGATAGCGAACTCCAAGGCCGACGAAATGGCCGAGTCGCTCAGCAAGCTCTTTGCCGAACGGGCGAGGTCGTCGGCCGGCGCCGGTCGGACCCAGGTCGAGCCGCGTTTCGAGGCCGACACGCCCACGAATCAGTTGATGGTGGCCGCGACGGCAGAGCAGTTCGAGGAAATCGAGAAGGTCATCACAAAGCTCCAGGCCGCGACGACACTGGCGATCCAGACCAAGGCCTTCCCGCTGAAACACGCCCGCGCCGACGACCTGGCCGGCGTGCTGGAAACGATGCTGGCTGAGTCCGGTGGATCGTCGCGAAGGAGCTACGACCCCTACTCGCCCTATCGCCGCCCATCCTCCCGGGGCGCGACCGTGCGGGTCGCTTCGGTCCCGGCCGCCAACACCATCATCGTGCAGGGCCCGCCGGAAAAAATCGCCCTGGCCGAGAAGCTCATCGTCGGCTTCGACACGCCCGACGCTGCCGGCCAGGCCACCGTCCGTCTCGTCCCGCTGGCCAGCGCCAACGCGACCTCCTTGGCCGAGCTGCTGACCAAGATGCTGCCCGCCGACGAGGACGGCAAGCAGCGGGTTCACATCCAGGCCGAGCCGATGACCAACACCGTTCTGGTGCGAGCCCCCGACGCCGAGCGGCAGATGATTGAGGACATGATCGCCAAGCTGGACAAGGCCACGCAGGCCCAGGTCCGCGAGATGCGGATAGTCCCGCTCAAGCACGTCTCGGCGGCGGTCCTGGCGGAGAAGCTGGTAGAGCTGTTCCCGAGCGGCTCGAGTACGCGAAAGAGCTCGACTCCCAGCTACAACCCCTACGATCCATACGGCCGGTCGAGCCGCACGCGGACAGTGACGCCCAACGGCGACGACGCCAAGCGCGTGGTCATCACGTCCGCCCCGAACGATAAGGCCATCATCATCGACGCGCCCAAGGCCAAGATAGACGATATTGTCGCGACCGTCGCCAAGCTCGACGTCGAGGACCTGCACTCAGCTCAACAGGTGCGAGTATACCAGATCGGCACCGCCAATGTCACCGACCTGGTCGACTCGCTCAGGAAGATGTTCGCCTCGTCGCGGAGCGGGTACAGATCGAGCCGGTCCCGGTCGGCCGCCGGTCCCGAGCCGCAATTCGACTCGGCCACCAACCAGTTGATGGTCGCCGCGACGGCCCAGGAGTTCGTCGAGATCGAGAAGGTCATCAACGAGGTCCAGAAGGGCGCCCGGCTGGCCAGCCAGACCAAGACCTTCCCGCTGAAATTCGCCCGAGCCGACGACCTCGCCGAGATGCTCGAGTCCACACTCACCGAGTCGTCGTCCTCGTGGGGTTCGCGACGCTCGCGGTCTTCCGGCCCGACCGTGCGAGTCGCGGCCATGCCGAACGCCAACGCGCTGGTCGTTCAGGCCCCGCCGGAGAAGATGCTCCTGGCCGAGCAGCTCATCGCGCAGTTCGACACCGACAAGCCGGGCCAGCAGATCGTTATCGAGATAGTCCGGCTGGAGAACGCTCAGGCGCTCAGCCTGGCCGACGCGGTCAACGCGGCCCTGGCGGCGCGCGAGCCGTCGGCGTCGCGGTATCCCGTGGGTCCTGCCGGCAGATCGAGGGGCTCCCAGCCGCTCACCGTCAACGTCACGGCCGAGGTGAACTCCAACAGCATTTTGGTTCGCGGCCCGGCCGACGAGGTCAAGAACGTCGTGGAAATGATCCAGCGACTGGACCAGCAAGGCACCAGCGCGACGGTCCAGGTTCGCGTATTCAAGCTGGAGAACTCATCGGCGTTGGACCTTGAGGCGTCCGTCGGCAGGCTCTTTACCGACATGACCCGGCACAGCGTCACTCGCCTCGGTGCCAGCAGGCGTTCGCCCGAGCCGGTGCCGTTCAGCATCGCCGCCGACGATCGGACAAACAGCCTGGTCGTCTCCACGACCACGGCCAACTTCAAGATCGTCGAGGACATCCTGGCCCAGTTGGACAAGGCCGGCACGCCGCGCGAGGTGGCGTACTTCTATCTCTCCCGCGCCGACCCGTTCGAGGTGGCCTCGATACTCGAAGCCATGTACGTCGACCGCCGCGGCGCGGCCAAGCCCGTTATCGAGCCGGACTACATGAGCGAGGCCGTCAGCGTCATCGCCAAGGAAGCCGACCTCAAGGTCATCGAGGGCATCGTCGCCAAGCTCGACGACGCACCAGCCGGCTACGAGCAGCCCATCGTGCGGGTCATACCGCTGACGCAGATCCGAGCCAGCCGCATGGCTGAACTGCTTCAGCGGATGTACGGGCAGATGGGCAGCGCCGACGTGATCGTCACCGACAAGCTGCCCGTCCGCGACGCCGACAGCACCGACGCCAACACCCTCGATGCCAACAGCGTGCGGATATTCCCCAGCCTGCCGACCGACGTGGACATGCTCTACACGCGGATCGAGATGCCGCCGGCGGTTCGAGATGCCTCGACGCAGACCACGCAGCCCGCGGCCGCGACTTCGCCGGCGGTTCAAGGGGCCCACCCGGCTACAACCCAGCCAACTACGACCCAGCCGGCCGAGGCGAGCGCCCCCCGCACGAAGATCACCATCGCCGTCGATCGCACCAGCAACTCGCTGATCCTGCTCGCGCCGCGGCAAGAGTTGGAGAACATCCAGAACCTGATCTACCAGCTCTCGGCCACGGCTGCGGATGCCGACTTCGAGTTGCGGGTCATTCGCGTCCAGCACGCCTCGCCGGCGGCGATAGCCGACACGCTGGACGCCCTGTTCAACCCCCGTTCCCGCGCCTCTGGCCGCCCGCGAGCGCCTAGGGCTCCGAGTGGCAGGCCCAGTCGCGGGCGCGAGCGCGAGCCTCAAGAGGCCCCCGAGGCGCCCGCGATGGCGCCGATGGTGTCGTCGCAGGTCACCGTCGTGGCCGACATTCGCACCAAGAGCGTCATCGTCCGCGCCAAGCCCAGCGACTTCGACCTGATACTTCCGCTGGTCAAGGAACTCGACCGCATATCGACCGTCATCAGCGAGGTGCGGATCTTTACGCTCAAGAACACCGACGCGGCGGAAGTGGCCAGCAACCTCAGCGACTTGTTCACCCCGGTCAAGAGGCCCTCGTCCACGGCGGCGTCTCCATCGCGGTCGTCGAGGGGCCGACCCAGTTCGCGGCAGGAGCAGGCCGAGATGATCCTCCAGATGCTCCAGATGAGCGGCGAGGGCGGCGTGGCGGGCGCCACGAAGGTGGACGCCGGCACGCTGGTGAGCATCTCGGCCAACAGGAACACCAATTCCGTGATCGTCTCGGCCCCGGCCGACGCGATGAAGCTGATTCAGAGGGTCATCGAGGACCTCGACCAGTCCACCAGCTTCACGCGGGCCGTGCGGATGTATCCGCTCAAGCACGCGGAGGTCGCCCCGACGGTTCAGGCCCTGCGCGATATATTCCCGGTCACAGGCGTGCGCCCCAGCAGTGTCCCGGGATCGTCCCGCCCAGCCGCCGCGTCCGGCATGAACGAGCCGATCATCATAACCGGCAACGAGGCAGGGCGGCTGATTCTGGTCTCGGCCCCTGACGAAAAGCACGAACTCGTCGCCAAGGTCATCAAGGACCTCGACGACGCCCAGGCCACCGGCGAGATAACCGTCAAGGTGTACCGCCTCGAAAACGCCGACGCCGCGACGCTCTCGACCGCGCTTGCCGGCGCGATGCAGGCCGGCGGCGTAATCGGCTCGGCCAGCCGAAGCCGGCGAGGCTCGACCAGCGCCACCACCGGCCAGCTCCGAATCAGCGCCGATACCAGCACCAACGCGCTGGTCGTTCGCGCCACAAAGGAAGATCACGCCCGAATCGTCGAACTCCTGGCCCAGTTGGACACGGCCCAGAACGAGAAGTACCCCGTGCGAACGATCGTACTGAAGCACGCCGACGCCGATTCTGTCAGCCGCGTGCTGGGCGGGCTGTTCGGCGGCGCTGCCACCGCCGGCCGATCCAGCAGTCGCACGCGGCCCCGCTCGTCGCGATCGTCCGCCGCAAAGGGCAGCGTGGTTATCGAACCCGACGCCGCGTCGCGGATGATCCTCGTCCGCGCCGACGACGCGACGTTCGCCAAGATCCAGGAGATCGTCGCCAAGCTCGACGTCGTCACGGCCGCCAAGGCCGCGCCGGAAATCCTGACGCTGAAATACGCCAACGCCGTGGAAGTGGCGCCGTCGCTCCAGGCCGCCTTCGGGGCTTCCAGCGGCGCGTACAGGCGCACCACTGCGGCCAACGGTTCGGTCAGCATAGTCCCCGAGCCGCTGACCAACAGCCTGATCGTCACCGCCAACGCGGAGAACCTCGATAGGGTCAAGGCCCTGGTGGCCAAGTTCGATACCGAAAAGGCCATCGGCGCCGTCACCCAGGTGCTGCAACTGGGCAGCGCCGTCGCCGCCGACGTCGCCAACGTTCTCACGCGGTCCGCCAGTGGCGGCAGCGGCGCGACCCGCAGCAGGGGCAGGGCCAGAGTCGTTCCCGTCCCGGGCCAGCAGGTCGTGGTCTCGTCCGAGCCGTCCAGCAACACCGTTATCGTCACCGGGCCGGGCAAGGAAGTCATCCGCCTGATCGCGATGGCCGAACAGCTTGACAAGGCCGCCGAGTCCGCCGCCAGCCCCACCGTCAGGATGTATCCCGTCAAGAACGCCGACATCCCCACGATGGTCCAGGCGCTCCAGCAGATCTTCGGCTCGGGCAGCACGTACGCGAGGCGATCGGGAGGCTCTTATCGCCGGTCGTCCGGCGGATCGGCCGAACCGGCCGTCGCCATCATCGGCGACGAGGTCGGCGGCAGGATCATAATCTCCGCCGCGGCCGAGAGGCATGAACTCATCGCCAAGACCATCAAGGAAATGGACGAGGCGAACCCCGCCGAGCAGGTCGTCGTCCGGGTCTATCACATCGAGAATGCCGACGCGACGACTCTCGCCGACGCCTTGACGGTCTCGCTGACCAACGTGTCCGCCCGCGGCCGAACGAGCCGTTCATCGTCCACGTCGGCGGCAAAGCGGCTTCGCATCATCCCGGACAGCGGCTCCAACACGCTGGTCGTTCGCGGCACGGCGGAGGACCACGCGCAGATCGCCAAGCTCATCGCCGAGATGGACGTAGGCGCGACGGACAAGTACCCGGTTCAGATGATCGCCCTGAACAACGCCAAGGCGACGGACGTTGCCTCCGTGCTCAACGCCGTCTTCGGCAGCTCAGGCGCCGCATCGTCGAGGTCGCGAAGTACCTCGCGCTATCGCCGATCCGCCGGCCCCAGCGGCAGTGTGGTGATCCAGGCCGACGCCAGTTCGCGTATGCTGCTCGTCCGGGCGGACCCGGAAACGTTCGAGAAGATTCGCGAGTTGGCCACCAAGCTGGACACGGCCTCGACGGGCACTTCGGCGCGGACGCTCATTCCGTTGGTCAACGCCGACGCGTCGGCCGTTGCCGCGGCCGTCGGCCAGGCCTTCGCGCCGCAGCGGGGCCAGAGGATAGCGCCGGAAGACATCGTTACCGTCGTGCCCGAGGCGCACAGCAACTCGCTCATAGTCACCGCCAATGCGCTGAACCTCCAGCGCGTAAAGGACCTCGTCGCCAGCCTGGACACCGACACCGGCGGCGCGCGGACGGAACTTTTGGTTCTTCAACACGCCAAGGCTGTCGATCTGGCGCCGGTGCTGAGCCAGGCAGCCGGGGGGGCTGTCGTACGAAGCAGCCGTTATTCAAGACCGAGCGGCGGGCAGAACATTACGGTCTCCGCCGACGCGGGCAGCAACGCACTGGTAATCACCGGCCCCAGCGCAAAGGTCGATAAGGTCCTCAAAATGGCCCTTGCGCTAGACAAGGCCTCGGAGGCGACGGCCGTGTCGGTGGTTAAGATGTACGATGTCAAGAACGCCGACGTCGAGACGCTGGCCCAGTCGCTCCAGCAGATCTTCGCCGCGTCGTCCTCGTCGAGGTACACGCGAGGCCGGACTACCAGCAACTCGCCAATTGTCATTCTGCCCGCCGAAAGCGGCCGAAAGCTGGTGGTATCCGCCCCCGCGGACAAGCACGAGCTTATCGCCAAGGTCATCAGAGACTACGACGAGTCCGCCACGGGCGACCAGGTGATCGTGAAGGTCTACAAGATCGAGAACGCCGACGCCGCCAGTGTGGCCTCGGCGCTGACGGCGAGCCTGAATGCGACGACCTCGTCAGGCCGGGGCCGGACGACGGCATCCGGCGGGCAGATTCGCGTCACGGCCGACAGGTCCAGCGGCACGCTGATCGTTCGGGCGCCTATCAGCGAGCACGAGCGGATCGCGGAACTGATCGAGGAGATCGACGTCTCGACCGTCCTGCAGTTCCCCGTACAGATGATCCCCCTGGCTGTCGCGGATGCCGAGACCGTCGCGGTAATGCTCAACAAGGTATTCGTCGGCGCGGCGGCTGCGTCGCGCGGGCGAAGCTACAGAGGCTCGTCCGGCGCGGGACAAGGGAAGATTCTCATCGAGGCCGACAAGGACTCGCGGCTGATAGTGGTCCGGGCCGATCCGAATACCTTCCAGAAGATTCGCACGCTGGCCAGCCAGCTCGACGTGCCGACCGGCAAGGCCGCCCAGACGCTCCTGGCGCTCAAGCACGCCAAGGCCGAGATGGTGGCCGCGTCGCTGGCCCAGGCGTTTATGCCCCAGCGGGGAGTCAGAATAAGCCCGGACGACATGGTCCGCGTGGTGGCGGAGTCCGGCACCAATTCGATCATCGTCACGGCCAACGCCCCGAACCTCGAGCGGGTAAAGGCCCTGTTGGCGCAGCTTGACGTGGCCGACGCGGGAACGAGAACCCAGCTTCTGCTGCTCAAGTACGCCAAGGCTTCGGACCTCGCTACGGTGCTCATGAGCGCCGCGGCGGCGGGCGGCGCCCCGCCGCGACGCGGGCGGTATCCGTCATCGAGCGGGACGACTGCCCAGGGCGTGACGATCTCCCCCGACGAATCCAGCAACGCGCTGATAATCACCGGCCCCACGGGCAAGATCGACGAAGTCATCCAGATGGCGATGCAGCTTGACCAGGCGGCGGAGTCGACGGCCTCGACTGTGAAGATCATCCAACTCAAGAACGGCGACTCGGTCGCGGTCGCCGCGATGATCCGCGACATGTACGCCCAGCAGCAGCAGGCCGCCCGGGCCAGCCGGCAGACGATCACGCCGCTTGCAGTGACGGCCGACGAAAGGGCCAACGCCCTCGTCGTCTCCACCAACACCGAGATGCACGAGAAGGTCGCCAAGTGGGTCAGCGAGATCGAGTTGATGAAGCCCGCTCGCGGCACGATGCGGCTGATACAACTCAAGAACGTAGACCCGGCCGAGGTCGAGCGTGCCATTCAGCAGCTCTACAACACGCCGGGTGCTCGCGGGCCGACGGGCACACGCGGTCCGGTGGGCGCTGGGGCGCCGGCGGGGCGGAGGGGGGCTACCAGGCCGCCGGCTTCGGGCAGCGGCGGGCGGGTGGAAACCAGCGTGCTCCAACAGCAGCGTGCCATCCTGATCAGCGCGTCCGACGAGGACTTCGAGGCCATCCTGGCCCTGGCAAAGGCCCTGGACGAAGCCGCCGCCGCAACCAGGCAGTCCGTGCAGGTCTTTGTGCTCAAGAACGCCAACAACACCCGCGTTGCCACGGCACTGACGAGCATGTACCGAGGCGCCATCGGCCGGGGCGCGACCCAGAGGCCGGAAGACCAGGTGACGATAACCGCGCTGGCGATGACCAACGCCGTTGTCGTTTCGGCCGCCAAGGAGAAGATGGCCGAGGTCGCGCATCTTATCGAGCAGTTGGACAAGAAGGACGTCGCCCCGCAACTCGAGTTCAGGATATACACGCTGACCAATGAGATGCCGACGAAGATAATGCCGGCCCTTCAGCAGTTGCTCACGCAGATCAAACGGTTGCAGCCTGACGAGACGATCGACGTCCAGGCCGACGAGCGGACCCGTTCGATCATAGTGACGGCCAAGGGAACCGTCTTCGAGCAGATCGAGAAGGTGATCGAGACGCTGGATAAGCCGCCTGCCAACGCCGCTGCCGACGTCATGGTCATCCCGCTCAAGCGAGCCGATGCGACCCGCCTGGCCGCGGTGCTGATGGAGATGATCCGCCCGTCGGCCCAGAACCAGGTCACGCCGGAGGCCCGGTCGCTGCAGGACCAGATTCGTCTGCTGCGGCTTCGCGGCGGAACGGACGCGAATCTGCCTGATCTGGACCTCGGCAAACCCATCAAAATCAGCGCCGACCCGATCACCGCCGGCCAGCAGGGCTCAAACGCGCTGCTGATGGTCTCGACGCCGGATAACCTCAAGGCCCTTGCGGCAATCGTCGAGACGCTCGACGCCGTGCCGCTGGCCGAGGCCGCCAAAGTCCGCCTCCTGCACCTGCAAAACGCCGATGCGGCAAGCGTGGCGACTATCCTGGCCGACGTGTTTATGCAGGGCCAGAAACTCGCCGGCGCCCCACGCAGCAGCGTCGTCGGCCGGGCCGTGCCCGAAAGCGTCAGCGGCAAGGCGCTCGTCAACCCGCTCAACGTCTCAGCTGACACGCGAACAAACACGCTGGTGCTCAGCGGCTTGGAAGAATCGCTCGCCCTGGCCGAGCTTATCGTCAAGGACCTCGACCGCCAGGAAGGCAGGATCGTCACGGAGGTCCGGCTGTTCCAACTCAAGAACGCCGACGCGACGAAGCTTCTGCCCATGCTCCAGGCGGTCTTCGCCGAGTCGCAGCCGACGGCCGCGACGAGCGGCGCCGAAGGCCTCCGCACGCAGGTTACCCGCCTGCGGACGGCCCTGGCCGACAAACTGCCCAAGGAGACCGACCTCGCCAAAACCCGCCCGGCTCTGACTGTTCAGGCGGACGCCTCGACGAACATCCTCATCGTCGCGGCCCGCAGCGACGTCATGCCGCTTATCGCCGAAGTCGTCAACTCGCTCGACATCCCCGGCGCCGGCAGCCTCAGCCGCGTGCGGATATACCCGCTCACTAACGCCGACGCCGCCGGCATCCAGCAGGTGCTGGTCGCCCTGCACGCCGGCCCGAACGCCGCGCTGATCCGTGCCGAGGACCGCCCGACCGTGGCCATCGACGCCCGCACGAACGCCCTGATAATCTCCGCCAGCGAGAAGACGCTCGCCGTCATCGAGACGCTGCTCAAGCGGCTTGATGTCAAGGCCACCATCGAAATGCACAGCGTTCGACTGTTCACCCTCAAGAACGCCGACGCGCTGTCGCTGGCGCCAACGCTCCAGCAGATGCTCGACGCGCGCGTGCAGCGAGCGGCCGCGCTCGGACAGGTCGACGCCGAGCGGCTGCGGATGCTCGTCGCGGCCGACACGCGAAGCAACAGCCTGATCGTCGGCGGATCGGCCGATGGGTATGAGTTGGTGAAGAGCCTGGCCCAGCAGTTGGACGATGTCGGGCCGGCGCTTGGCGGGGAGATCCAGATATTCCCCCTCAAGCTCGCCAACGCCGGCACGATGTCGGTGACGCTGGTCAACCTGTTCGACGCCCGTTACCAGGCCGCCCGCACGCCGGACGTGGCCAGGCAGAAGCCCGTGATTCTGCCGGACCTGCGGATAAACGCTTTGCTCGTAAGCGCGGGCGCCGACGACTCGAAGGTGCTGGCTGGCCTTGTCGCCAAGCTCGACGTCGAGATCACGGACCCGGCCGTCGTGCTCGAGGTCCTGCCGCTGACGCACAACGACGCCGGCGCGATCGGCCCCGTGATCCAGCAGATATTCCAGGCCCGCCTGACGAGCATGACCCCGCCCGGCGCGACGCCCGCCCCGCAGGACCGCGTGGACGTGGCGGCCGACGCGCTGGCCAACGCGCTGATCGTTTCGGCCAGCAGGGAAAACCTCGCGATGATCCGCGATTTGCTCAAGAAGGTGGACGTCGAGCCGGCGGCTGAGAGCGGCGCCGTGAAGATATACACGCTCAAGAACGCCGACGCCCAGCAGGTGGCGACGATGCTCCAGGGCCTTGTCCAGCAGGGGCTCTACAAGCCGGGGGCGTCATTTGCCGCCCAGAGCAACCCGGCCGTGGCGGCCAGAGAGAAGGTCGCCATCAGCGTCGACGCGCGAACCAACTCCGTGATCGTCTCAGCCAGCAAGGAGAACCTGCTGGTCATCGACAAGATCATCGCGAGCCTCGACGGCGAGCAGATCATCCCGGCCATGCAGTTCCGGGTGTTCAAGCTGGTAAACGCCACGGCGACGGCGATTGCGCCGACTCTCCAGCAACTCTTCACGCAGCGCGTCAGCCGGGAGGCCACGAAGGACCCGATGACCGTTATCGCCGACTTGCGGACAAACTCGCTTATCGTCGGCGCGAGCCCCACGGACATGAAGCTCGCCGAGACACTGATTGCCGAACTCGATGCGCCGCCGGGCAAGGACGCGACGATGACGGCCTTCCCGCTGAAAAAGGCCGACGCCACCCAGGTTGCCGACACGCTGAGAACACTGCTGACCGGACAGGCCGGCGCCGGGGCCGGCGCAGCGGGCGCGACGAACATATCCGTCGACGAGCGAACGAACACCATCCTCGTCTCGGCCGGGGCCGCGGACCTGAAGCGAATCAAGGACCTCATCGAGCAGTTGGACTGCGAGCAACTCACGAACGTCACGGAGATTCGCGTCTTCCCGCTCCAGCACGCCGATTCGGCCGAGATGGCGCAGATCCTGACCGAGCTTCTGACCAACAAGCCTCAGTCGCCGACGCCGCTGAGCCCCAACCGCCAGACGCTCCTGCAATTCATCAGCAAGACCGCCGACGGCAAGGAGCTGATCGCCACCGCGTTGCAGGAAGGCGTGCTCATCACGCCGGACCGGCGGTCGAACGCCGTTGTGGTGGCTGCGCCTGTCAAGAACATGCCGCTGCTGGAGAGCCTCGTGCGTGCGCTGGACTCCATCAGCCCGCGGATGGCGGAGATTCGCGTGTTCACGCTGGTCAACGCCGACGCCGATCGGATGTCCGAGGTGCTCACGCAGTTGTTCCGCCTCACGGCCGGCCAGGAGACGGCGAAGGCCGTCAACTACACGCTCGTGACGACCCAGCCGGCCTCAACGGTCGAGAAGGGCCCGTCAGCCACGGTAGGCAGCAGCGAGCAGGACGCCCTGAGCGTGACGGTCGATCTGCGGACAAACAGCTTGCTGATCGGCGGGACGAAACGTTACGTGGAACTCGCCTCGAAGGTGATCCAGGAACTCGACTCCAGCCCCGCGCAGGAGCGGGTGACGAAGGTGTATCGCCTTCGCAACGCCCAGGCCCCCGCCATACAGGCGGCCATGCAGACCTTCCTGGACCAGGAGAAGCAGCGCCTGACCTCCACGCTGGGCGCCAACGGTATGGGCGCCGCCCAGCGGCTGCTGGAGCGGGAGGTGGCCGTCGTGGCCGAGGAGACGAGCAACGTGCTGCTGCTCTCGGCGAGCCCGCGATACTTCGACACCATCGAGGCCCTGATAGAGGAACTCGACCAGCCGCCGCCGCAGGTGCTCATCCAGGTCCTTCTGGCCGAGGTGATGCTGGACGAGACCAATGAGCTGGGCATCGACTGGAACGTGACCAGCAAGTGGAGCAAACAACACAACTCCGTCAGCGCCGGCACGCAGATAGCCGTCGCGGCCGCCGGCGATGGGTTCAACCTGTCGGTCGCGGCAGGTGACCTGTCGTTCTTCCTCCGCGCCCTTCAGAGCCAGGGCCGACTTGAGGTCTTAAGCCGCCCGCAGATCCTCGCCAGCGACAACCAGGTGGCGACAATAAACGTCGGCCAGCGAGTGCCCTTCATCACCAACAGCCGCGTCACCGAGAACGGCACGACCATCAACACCATCCAGTACGAGAACGTCGGCATCATCCTGACGGTCACGCCGCGGATCAATCCCGACGGGTTCGTCAAGCTGGAAGTAAAACCGGAGATAAGCTCGATCGCCAGCTCCAGCGTGACCATCAGCGAGACGACCAAGGCCATCGTCATCAACCAGCGGTCGGCCGAGACTACCGTCACCGTGCAGGATGGACACACCATCATCATCGGCGGGCTTATCACGACGAAGGACGACGACCGCGACGACCGCGTCCCGTGGATTGGCGACATGCCCTGGCTGGGCGCGCTGTTCCGCGGCAAGACCAGGAAGAAGGAACGCAGCGAACTGCTGATTATCCTCACGCCGCACATTCTGCGGAACATCGGCGATGCCGACGCGGCTACCGAAGAGCAGATCGAGCGGGTCAACAAGATCCGCCATCTCAAGCGGGAAGAGGCCGGGGACTATCTCAAGAAGCACCTCGACGATCTGATGTCCCGCAACGCGATGAAAGGCACGCCCGGCGTCTCCTATCCAACAACCAGGCCGGCGTCGCAGCCGATCATTATTCCGGTCAGGCCGTCGGCAACGAGCATCCCGCTGCCGACAACGCCTCGGATCCGGCGGCCGGCCGAGTCGGCCATCGATGACCCCGAGATTTCCTGGCAGCGAGTGCAGCAGCAGTTCCAGGCCGCCATCGCCGCCCATCCCATCCAGCCGGGCCAGACGAGATGAGATATCGACTCGCCACGGTTATCCTTGCCGGGTTGCGGGCGGCGGCCGCAGGCTGTCACAACACCGGCCGGGTCAAGGTCCACGACTGGCCCCCTC
Organism: Phycisphaerae bacterium; assembly: GCA_030610965.1. Lineage (GTDB taxonomy): Bacteria > Planctomycetota > Phycisphaerae > SM23-33 > SM23-33 > JAUWQU01. The sequence continues at coordinate 680 of JAUWQU010000016.1, read as the reverse complement.
GCCTCGTGGATCGCTTCGACGCGGTGGTGCTTCGGCTGACGCCTCCGGCGCCGGTCAACTGGGACGATAAGCCCGGTGCGGACGGCTTGCAGGTGCAGATCAACTTTTTCCAGATCGACAAGCCGCTCAGCGTCACGGTCAAGGGCTCGCTGGAACTGGAGCTTTACCAGGGTCGCGTTCAGGCGGCCCAACTCGCTTCGGCAAAGCCCATTCGCACCTGGCCTTTCAGCGGTGTGGAGCTTGCGGGCTTTGCGGGCAAGAGCGCCTTCGGCTGGGGCTACGCCATGCGCCTTGCCTGGGGCGCCCGCCCGCCCGCCGGCAGCACCGCGACTCTTATCGTCCGTTACCGCTCTCTCGACGGAAACGTCAAGACCTCCTCGCCGCTCTACGTGCCCTTGGGCCCGCAGTAGGCGGCGAGACGTAGAGGAATTCGGATGCTTGCATTCATCGGTTTGTGCATGTTGCTGCTTGTCGGTCATTGGCTGCGCACTCGCCTGCGGGTGCTCCAGTGGATGTACCTGCCCGCCTGCGTCATCGCGGGGCTGGTCGGCCTGGCCCTTGTGGCGGGCCTCAACGCCTTGATGTCCAGCGTGCCTCCCGGCCAGGCGGTGGGTTGGCAGGTGTGGGTGGTCGAGGCCCACACACAGGTCTCGGCGTGGACCGCCATCTGGGGGGAACTG
>JAUWQU010000632.1 GCA_030610965.1 Phycisphaerae bacterium | reverse complement strand
GGGGGTTTAAACTTGCAGCGGTCGATGCAACTCCAATACTCGCGAAAACCAAGGAGCCGAAAATGTCGCATACAACACGCCGACGCTTTCTCAAGCAGTCGATGGCAATGGGAGCCCTTGCCGCCGCCGCGAGGCCGCTCGACCTGGCGCTGGCGGGCGAGCCGGCCGCGGCTGGGGGAGGAAAAATGAAACTGGGCTTGGTAACTTACCTCTGGGGCCAGGACTGGGACCTTCCCACGCTCATTGCCAATTGCGAGAAGACCAGGATTCTCGGCGTCGAGCTGCGCGTGGATCACAAGCACGGCGTCAAGCTGGGCATGAGCGCCGACGACCGCAAGGCCGTCCGCAAACGCTTCGCCGACAGCCCCTGCACCTTCGTCGGAATGGGCACCAACGAATGCTACGACAGCCCGGACCCGGCCAGGCTGGCCAAGAGCATCGAGACGACCAAGGCCTGGCTCCAGCTCTCGGCCGACTGCGGCGGCAGCGGCGTGAAGGTCAAGCCCAACAGTTTCCACAAGGGTGTTGACCGCGAGAAGACCATCGAGCAGATCGGCAAGAGCCTCGACGGCCTGGGCAAGGCCGCCGCGGGCCTCGGCCAGCAGATTCGCCTGGAGGTCCACGGGAGCTGCTGTGAGCTTCCGACAATCAAGGCGATCATGGACGTCGCCAAGCACCCGGCAGTGACGGTATGCTGGAACTGCAACGGCCAGGACCTTATAGGCGACGGCCTGGCCGCCAACTTCGCGATGGTCAAGGGCCGCTTCGGCGACACCTGCCACGTCCGCGAGCTTAACGTCGGCAAGTACCCGTACCAGCAACTCATCAGCCTGCTGGTCAAGGCCAGGTACGCCGGCTGGGTGCTGCTGGAATGCCGCACCAGGCAAGCCGACCGCATCGCGGCCATGATCGAGCAACGCGAGGTCTTCGAGAAGATGATAGCCAAGGCTCATAAGTAGGGACGGTCGTCCCGCAACGGTTGCGAGCCAAGTTCATTTTACGAATTACGGATTCTTGCAGAAGGGAAGACTATGAGAAGCAAAGCTATCGCGACAGCCCTCGGGGTCGGGCTCTTGCTTTCCGCTGGCGTGGTCGCGTGGGCGGCCCTGCGGGTCGAGCCGGACAAGGAGAACGTCGTCGCCGGCCGGCTGGGAGGCAAATGGAAACTGAACGTTGAACTGACCGCCCGACTGCTTGACGCCAAGATGGCCAAGAGCATGGCCGATGCCTTCTACGAGTTCTGCCCGGCCCCGACCGTGGCCGCGAAGATCCCGGAGAAGTACAACGACTTCCTAAAGGACAAGAAGTTGTACATGGCCGGGACGTTGAAGAGCCACCACAGCGACGGCCAGGAGCGGCCTTTCATACTCCTGAGCCACAAGGGCAATCCGCACTTGGTGTACTTCCGCTCCAGGGGCGACGATCCAATGGGCGATGCTGAGTCGTTCAACCTTGTGATCGTCCCGGCCAAGGATAAGGCCAACGACCTGCTCTTCATTGGCGGGGATTTCAACAACCAGCCCTTCGCCGCCTATGACCGAGTGCGCGAGACCAGGGAATAGGAGCATCGCCCCTCATTAAAGGGACGGAAACCATTTATTGGGTCTTCGAGAAGATGCTCGCCAACGCGGGACGATAGCGATAAGGAGACGACATGGACCGACGCACGTTCTTGAAGGCGATGGGTGTGGCGTTCACCGCGGCGAAGGCCGCCGATGTGCTGTCGGCCGGGCCGGACGCGGCGCCCGCCCGCAAGCGGCCCAACGTGGTATTCGTGTTTGGCGACCAGTGGCGGGCCCAGGCGACCGGATACGCCGGCGACCCCAACGCAATAACGCCGCACCTGGACAAGCTGGCGGCGACGAGCGTACACATGACCACGGTCGTGTCGTGCTGCCCGGTCTGCACGCCTTACCGCGCCAGCCTGCTTACGGGCCAGTACCCGATTACAAACGGTCTGTTCCTCAACGACCTGTGCCTTTCCAGCGATGCGGTTTCGATAGCGGAGGTCTTCACCGCGGCCGGCTACGAGACTGGGTATATCGGCAAGTGGCACCTGGACGGGCACGGGCGAAGCTCGTTCATCCCGCGCGCCCGTCGCCAGGGCTTCGACTACTGGAAGGTCCTGGAGTGTACGCACAGCTACAACCGCTCGGCCTACTATGGCGACGCCGACGAGAAACTGCTCTGGGACGGCTATGACGCCACTGCCCAGACCCGCGACGCGCAGAAGTACATCGCCGCCCGCGCCCGCTCGGACAAGCCATTCCTCCTGATGCTCTCGTGGGGCCCGCCGCACAACCCGTACGAGACGGCGCCGGCCGAGTATCGCAAACTCTTCGGTGACCCGGGCAAGATTCAGCTCCGCCCCAATGTGCCCGCCAACGCCGCCCCGGCCGCGAGAAAAGACCTCCAGGGCTACTACGCCCACTGCGCCGCGCTCGACGCGTGCGTGGGCGACCTGCTGAAAACCATCGCCGACGCCGGCATTGCCGACGACACGATCTTCGTATTCACCAGCGACCACGGAGACATGCTCGGCTCGCAGGGCGAGCGCCGCAAGCAGCGCCCGTGGGATGAGGCCATTCGCGTGCCCTTCCTGCTGCGCTACCCCGCGGCGTGCGGGCGTGGCGGCAAGGAGATCGACATGCCCTTCAACGCGCCGGACATCATGCCCACGCTGCTGGGCCTGGCGGGCGTGACGATTCCCAAGACGGTCGAGGGCACGGACTTCTCCGGCGTGCTGACCGGCGCGAAGGCGCCCGACAACGACGCGGCCTTGATCTGCTGCGTCGCGCCATTCGGCGAGTGGACGCGCCGCGTGGGCGGCAAGGAATACCGCGGCCTGCGGACTCGCCGCCACACGTACGTCCGCGACCTGACGGGCCCCTGGCTGCTCTACGACAACCAGGCCGACCCGCACCAGCTAACCAACCTGGCCAACAAAACCGACCACGCGGACCTGCAAAAAAAACTCGACGCCCAACTGAGCAAGATGCTCGCCGCCCGGGGCGACAAGTTCCTCATCGGTGGGGAGTACATCAGGCAGCGGGGCTACAAGACACGCAAAAACGGCACCGTGCCGTACAAGGCCTGAGCGGGGCTCATCGGGCAGTGAACATCCGTCGCGTATGAGAACATCGCCCGATGAACGGGCACTCCGGGTGTCAGTCTTTCAGTTCCATGATCTCGATCTTGCGGAACTGGGTGGGATGGCTCTCGGCCTGGAGGGAAATCGTTCCGCCGTGGATTATCTTGCTCGCACCGGCCTTGAGCATGGCCTGGGCGTCCTT
>JAUWQU010000428.1 GCA_030610965.1 Phycisphaerae bacterium | reverse complement strand
GGGCCCCCCCCCGGCCCCGGCCGAGGCCGCGCCGATACTGGAGCCCATCGCGGCCGGAAGGATGACGGTTCCATCGGAAGCGCCAGTTGCCGCCCCTGTCGGCGGGCTGGAGTCAGCCATCGGCAAGCGATGGATCGCCGGGGCCGGCGCGCTCGTGCTGTTCCTCGGCGTGGCGTTCTTCCTCAAGTACGCATTCGACAACAAATGGATCGGCCCGACCGGGCAGGTCATCATCGGCGCCCTGGTCGGCGCGGCGATTCTCCTGACCGGCAGCCGGTTTATCAGCAGAGGCTGGCGAGTCTTCGGCCAGTGCATTATGGGCCTGGCTCTGGCGATACTCTACGCGACGTTCTTCGCGGCCTTCGGCGTCTACGAAGAGCCGGTTCTGTCGCAGAATGTGGCGTTCGGCTGCATGGTGGTCGTGACGGCCGCGGGAGTGACGCTGGCGATTCTGCACGACGCGATGCCGATGGCATTCCTGGCCGTGCTGGGCGGGCTGTTGACGCCGATCCTGCTCTCGACCGGCAAGGACGCGCGCGACGCGCTATTCACGTACCTTCTGCTGCTGGACCTCGGCGTGCTGGCGGTGGCGTTCTTCCGCGGCTGGCGTCTGCTGGACGCGGTTGCCCTGGCGGGCACGTTCGTGCTGTTCGGCGGATGGTACGCCAAGTTCTACAAGCCCGCGGCTCTCGCGCCCGCGCTTGGATGGCTGGGGGCGTTCTACGCGGTGTTCCTGGCCCTGCCGTTTGTCTACCACCTCGTCCGGCGGATCAAGTTCACCGTCGAGCGGTTCGTCATGGCCCTTGCCAACGCGGCCTTCGTCTTCGGCTTCGCATGGCACATGCTCCACGCGGAATACGCCTTCGCGCTGGGCTTCGTGGCCCTGGGCATGGCGGGGGCGTATCTGGCGCTCGGCTCCATCGTCCGCCGCAGGCTGCCGGATGACGCGCAAACGCTCTTCGGCGCCATCGCGATGACGGTCACGTTCCTGACGCTGGCGATCCCGTTGCAGTTGGAAGCGGACGGCATAATGCTGGCCTGGGCACTGGAGGGGCCCGTGCTGGTTTACCTGGGCTACCGCTTCCGCTACCTGCCAGTGCGGGCTTTCGCGGCCGGCGTGCTGGCCGTCGCCGTCGGCAGGCTGTTCTTGGCCGGCGACCACTGGCCGCTGCACGAAGGCCTCCACGTGCTGGTCTTCAACCGCCGGTTCCTGACTGCCATGATGGCGCCGCTGGCGATGGGGCTTTACGCGGTGATCCATCACTGGCAGCGAAGGGACTCTGTGGCCCTGGACCGCGCGGGGAAGCTCATCTCCGCGTTTGTCGCCGGGGTAGTGGCACTGGTGGTCGCGACGGCGGAGGTGGGCGGCTGGGTGAATGACATGTTCGGCGAGGTGCCGGCGGCCGCGGCAGTGACGGTTCTGTGGGCGATCGGTGCGTGGGCGTATCTCGGGGCCGGGCGACGGGCCCGCGCCGCGGCCGGCTATATCTGGGGCGTCGGCGCGCTGGTGCTGGGGGTGTCGGCGATCTTCGGCTTCGGCTCGTTCGCCCAGTACGTTGGGCGCGAGCACCTGCTTGTCCTCAACGTGCGATTCGGCGCGGGCCTGCTGGTCGTCGTGGCCGCGTTTGGCTACGGCTGGACCGTGCTGCGGGCGCGGTTCGATGAAGCGAACCAGCATCTCTCGCGGGTCTTCGGCTGGATTGGGCTGGCGGCGGCCCTGGCAGGTCTGCTGTCGCTGCTAAGCGTCGAGGCCTACACCTACTGTCACGACGTGATTTCCGATGCAACGCGCGCCACGCGGGCCGGGCAGATGTCGGTCACGCTCATCTGGGGCGTGTATGCCGCGGGCCTGCTCGCGGTGGGTTTCTGGCGTCGCGTCCGCGTACTTCGGCTGGCCGGGCTGGGGCTGTTCGCCCTGTCGGCCGTCAAGCTCGTGCTGGTGGACATGACTGGCATGCAGGACATCTTCCGCATTATTTCGTTCGTTGCGCTGGGCCTGTTGATGGTCGCGGCCTCGTACCTGTACCATCGGCTGGAGCAGCGATTGATTGGTCCCCAGCCCGCACCGGCCGAGGCGGCGGCGCCGAACGCCGATGGAGAAAGCCCATGACAGCTTCGCGTCGTGACGGGATGATCAGATTTGCCGCATTGGCGGCGTTGGCCCTTTTGGCCGCGTCGGCCGCGTCGGTCGCCGGCGCCGCGCCCGGGGCGGACGCGAACGCGGAGGACCTGGCCCGCTGGCCTCTGATCGCGTCGGTCCGGCTGGCGGCGTCGCCGGAGAAGGGGCTTGTCGAGTTCTCGCTGACGCCCGATGCGATTTCCCAGGCTCGCGAGAGCCTGGGCGACCTGCGCCTCACCGACGGGGCCGGGGGAATCGTGCCGTACGTGATCCGCGTGGACCGCGGGCAGGCGGGCGAACCGATCGCCTACGAGCCGGCGCGGACGTACAATCCCCTCTACGTGCCCGGCAAGCAGAGCTCCGTGACGGTGGACTTCGGCAGCAAGGCCACCCGGACCGAGATAGACGTGCTCACGCCGGGGACCAACTTCCGTCGGCGAGTGATGGTCGAGGCAAGCACCGACGGCCAATCGTGGCAAACGCTCCGCAAGAGCGACTGGCTGTTCAACGTCGCACACGAGAACGGCCAGTACGCCAAGAACCGCGTGGCACTGCCGGACAACGACTTCCGCCACCTGCGCGTGACGGTCTTCCACGCGCACGACGACCCGGCCGAACTGCCCATCGAGAAGGTCCGCGCGCGGTACGTAAGGAACACGCCGCCCGTTACGGCCGAGGTCGAGGTGGACTCCATTGCGGTCACCGAAAAGCCCAAGCGCCGGGTCACCGAGATCGAGGCCGACCTGGGCTTCGAGAAGCTGCCGCTCTGCGAGGTGGCACTGGCGTTCGAGGATGAGCAGTTTATGCGCCGGGTGGAAGTCCTCGGCCGGGACAGCAAGACGTTAACCATCACCCAACTCGTGGAGAATGCCCCCTCTCGCAAGCGCCAGATCGATGCGCCATGGCGCAGCCTCGGCGGGGGGGTCATCCATCGCTTCGACTCCGCCGGCGGGCGGGAGCCGTCGGCCAATCTCAGCCTGCCGCTGACAGGCGGCTGTCGCTACCTGAAGCTCCTCATCTACAACGGCGACGACGCGCCGCTGAAGGTTGTCGATGCGGGCCTGACCGTCCGCCGGCTCCAGCAGTACGTTGCCTTCCAGGCCAAGGCGGCCGGGCCGTACAAGTTGTACGTCGGCAACGATAAGGCGCCCGCGCCACGGTACGACTTGTCTCACTTCGCCGATCGCCTGCGGGCCGAGGGCGTGACAAAGGCCACGCTGGGCTTGGCGGCGCCAAATCCGTCGTTCGCGCCGCGGGAGAAGGTGATCGCCTGGTCCGAACGCCATGAAGGGGCCATCTGGGGCGCCATGATCTTTCTGGGCCTCGTCCTGGTTTTCATGGTCGGCCGGCAATTGAGAAAAGCCCCGACAAGCAAGCGGGAGGGGCAATAGTCAGTCACTTCGCCTTTACGTCGAAGCAGTAGAGGTTGTCGTCGTACCTCAGGTAGAGCCTGCCGCCGATTACCACCGGGTGGGCCCAGCTCGGGCCCTTGCCGGCCACGTTGAAGGTGCCCCTCATCTCCAGGCCAGCCGGCGAGCAGGTGGCCAGGCCGGCCTGACCGCCGCGCTGGGCGAACAGGTACAGCATGCCGTCCGCCCAGACCGCCGAGCCCTTGCCGACGCCGTCGGCCTTCCACTTGACCTGGCCGGTCTTGAGGTCCAGGCACGCCCAGCCGTTGCCGTTATTGCCGTACACGTGGCCCTGTTCGATGATGTACCCGCCGTGATGGCAGACCATGTCGGCGGTCTTGTAAGCCTCGGCCGCCGTCACGGCCCCGCCGGTGCCGGAGAGCTTCAGGCAAATCCCGCCCTTGCCGTAACCGTTGGCCCAGAAGACGTGGCCGTCGGCGTAGGCGGGCGTCGGGCAGTTGGCGGTGTTTCTGGCGCTGAAGCCGTTCATCCAGAGCATCTTGCCCGTCTTGGCCGAGACGCCCACCACGCCGCTTCGCGTGCCGGTTACGATCATCTCCGCGCCGCCGAAGCTCACCGGCAGGCACGAGCTGTACTCAGGCCCGGCCGAGAAGCCGGCGGAGGCCCAGACCGGCGCGCCGGTGGCCTTGTTCAGGGCGACGATGCAGTTCCTGCCGCCCGGCTTGAATATCACCAGGTTTCCGACCACAAGGGGCGTTTCGGCATAGCCCCAGCCGCCCGGCGAGCCGCCCATCCTGTTCGCCGACGCCGACCAGAGCGGCTTGCCCGTCTTGGCGTCCATGCACGCGAGCAGGCCGTGGCCGCTGAGGACGTAAGCCTTGCCGGAGTCGATCGCCGCCGCGCCGCGGGAGCCGACGTGGTTCTTCGTCCAGGCCTTGTCGATGGGCTTTTTCCACTGGAGCTTGCCGGCCAGGTCGAAGGCGAACAGGCACAGGTTGCCTTCCACCTGGCCGGTGACGTAAATCAGGCCGTCGCTGACGGTCACTGACGAAAAGCCCTCGCCGATGCCCGTCGCCTGCCAGAGCTTCGGCGGGCCCCCGGCGGG
>JAUWQU010000147.1 GCA_030610965.1 Phycisphaerae bacterium | reverse complement strand
CTGGGAACGCCAATCTCCTGATTGGCCAACGGAAAGCGAAAGACGGAGAAACGGAAAGAGCCGATCGGGAGATCGGCGTTCCCAGGTGGCGGATGCTGGCGGGGCGGGGGGCGTGCCTATACAATGCGGCGGATGCGGGGCCTTGTGAGAGCCCCTGGCCGGAGACCTGTCGATGGTTGAAATGACGTCCGCCCAGCGCGTGATGCGCGTGCTGGAACGTAAAGAGCCTGACCGCGTGCCGCATTTCGAGTGGCTCATATCGAGCAACGTGCGCGAGGCGATATGCCCCGGCTGTAAGGGCCACAACGACTTCGCCGTCCGCATGGGCCATGACGCGATCCTCGTCGGGCCGGACTTCGCCAGGCAGCAGGTCGGCGAGACCACCTGGCTAACCGAGTGGGGCTGGGTGCTGGACTACGGCGGCGAGGAGCACGGCGTCGAGGTCGAATCGCCCATCGAGACAATGGACGACCTCGCCAAGTACGCCCCGCCGGACCCCCACGCGCCGGGGCGGTACGCGACCATCGAGAAGGCCGTCGCCCAGTGGAAGGGCAAGCTGGCCATCGGCGTACATCTCAACGACGTGTTCTCCATCCCGCGGTCGCTGATGGGCATGGGAAATCTGCTGATGGCCATCGCGGCCGAGCCGGAGCTGGTCAAAGCCCTGGTGGACCTGTCGGTGGAGGTCAACCTCGCCGAGGCCAGGCACGTGGCGGACATCGGCGCGGACTTCGTCTGGACCGGCGACGACTACGCGGGCAACACTGGCCCGTTCATGTCGCCGGCGAGCTTTCGCGAGTTGTTCTGGCCGGGGCTCAAGCGCGTCGCGGCGGGCTTCATCGAACTGCACCTGCCGTTTATCAAGCATTGCGACGGCAACATCTGGCCAATCGTTGACATGATGGTCAACGCGGGCGTCACCTGCCTGGACCCCATCGACCCCGCCGGCGGAATGGACCTGGCGGAGGTAAAGGCGAAGTTCGGCCATCGCGTGGCTGTCAAGGGCAACGTCGACTGCGCCGGCGTGCTGGTTTCCGGCACGCGGGAAGAGGTCGTCGCCGCCACGGTCGAGGCCCTGCGAAAGGGCATGCCCGGCGGCGGGTACATCTGTTCGTCCAGTAATTCGATCCACGCGTCGGTCAACCCGGAGAACTACCGCGTGATGATGGATACGCTCCGGGCCCGCGGGCGCTACCCGATGACGATCTGACAGGAAGGCAAGCCATGGACTACCTCGTGGGAATCGACCTGGGCTCGACAAGCCTCAAGGCCATCGTGTACGACAAGGCCGGCCGCGCCGTCGCCAGCGGCAGCAGGCCCACCGAACGCTTCAACCCCTGGCCCGAGCATCCCGAGTGGACGGTCTGGCAGCCGGAGCAGATCTGGTCCGGAACGGCCGAGGCGATCGCCGAAGCCGTCGCCAAACTCGACGATGCCTCGCGAATCCGCGGCGTCGCCGTCACGGGCATGGGCATGGACGGCGTGCCCATCGACGCCGACGGCAAGTGGCTGTACCCATTCATAAGCTGGCTGGACCCCCGCACGGCCGGCCAGCACGAATGGTGGCTCGAGAACGTCGGCGCCGATAAGACCTTCTCCATCGGCGGCAATCCCGTATGGGCGATCAACTCCGCCCTGCGGATTCGCTGGATGATGGAGAACGAGCCGGACATCATCGCCCGCACCGACAAATGGCTGCTCATCGAGGACTTCCTGAACTTCATGCTCTGCGGGCGGCGAGCGACGGATTACTCCATGGCGTCGTGCATGATGCTCTTCGACCAGAAGACGCGAAACTGGTCGGACGAGTTGCTGCACCTGGCGGGAATCGACCGCGGGCTCATGCCCGAGGCCCTGCCGGCGACGACGCACCTCGGCAGCGTGACGCCCGCGGCGGCGGCGGCGACGGGCCTGCCGGAAGGCACGCCCGTGATACTCGGCGGGCACGATCACCTGTGCGGCGCGCTGCCGGTCGGGGCGTCCCAGCCGGGCGTCGTGCTGAACGTGACCGGCACGTGGGAGATCGTCTCGGCCGCGGGCGCCGAGCCCGTGCTCGAGCCGCCCCTGCGCCAGACCGGCCTGACCGTCCAGGCGCACGTCGCGCCGAACACCTGGGCCGCGTGGGCCTCGACGCCGGCCGGGGAATGCATCGAGTGGTTCCGCAAGCAGTACGGCGCTGAAGACGCCCGCCGCGCCGCCGACGAGGGCAAGAGCGAGTGGGAGTATATCATCGCAGCCGCCGAGGCCGCCGCGCCGGGCTGCGGGGGCACGCGGTTCCTGCCGCACCTGGCCGGCAGCACGTGCCCAGCTGTAGACCCGTCAAGCCGCGGTGCGTTCGTCGGCCTGCGAAGCCTCACCACGCGAGGCGAGATGATCCGCGCGATCTTCGAGGGGCTCGGCTACCAGTTTCTGGACATCCTCGGGGCACTTGAAAAGGGCGCCGGCATACGGGCCGAGCGAATCGTCGCCGTCGGCGGCGCCACGCGAAACGCATTCTGGATGCAGAACAAGGCCGATGTCTCCGGCCGGTGCGTCGAGGCCCCGCGGGTCGAGGAGGCCACGCCGCTGGGCGCAGCTATCCTGGCGGGCATCGGCGTGGGCGTCTACGACGACGAGCGGGACGCGTGCAGCCACGTCTACCAGCCCGGCACGACGTTCGAGCCGGACCCCGAGCGGACGGACTTCTACGCAAAGGGCTTCGAGCTCTACCGCCAGATCTACCCGGCCCTTAAGCCGCTGAACGACAAGCTTACCGATGCGTGACAAAATGAATTACCGCGATGAAGCGTTCGGCCACTACGCCGAGAACCCGGATGTGCCCGTGCTGATTCTTGGCGGCGGGGTCAACGGCACGGGCCTGCTGCGCGAGCTTGCGGCCCAGGGCGTCGATGCGCTGCTGGTCGACAAGGCGGACTTCGTAGCCGGCGCGAGTTCCAAGAGTTCCCGCATGATCCACGGCGGCCTGAGGTACCTGGAGAACCGCGAGTTCGCCCTGGTCACCGAGAGCGTCATGGAGCGGAACCGGCTGCTGAGCAACGCCGCCCACTACGTCGCGCCGCTCAAGACCACCATCCCGCTGCCAAGCTACTTCGGCGGGCTGCTGCGGAGCATGATGATCTTCATGGGCTTCAAGATCCGCCCCGGCGAGCGCGGAGTCGTGGGGGTTAAGTTCGGCCTGTGGTTCTACGACTTCATCACGCGAAAGAATCGCAAGACGCCCACGCACTTCATAACGCCAAAGGCCGAGGCCCTGCGGCGAATGCCCGCATTGAAGGCCGACCTCGTCGCGACGGCCACGTACTGGGACGCCTGGATAACCCAGGCCGAGCGGCTGTGCATCGAGTTGATCCAGGACGCCCGCGCCGCCAACGAAGGCTGTCGCGCGCTGAACTACGTTCGCGCCCGCGCCTCCGATGGCGGGGCTGTGGTGCTGGAGGATCTGGAGGCCGGCAGGAGCGTGACCGTCCGCCCGCGGGTTCTCGTAAACGCGACCGGCGCGTGGGTGGACATCGCCAACCGCGACCTCGGCCTCGATACGCACTACATGGGCGGAACGAAGGGCTCGCACCTGGTGGTGGACCACCTCCAACTGCGCCGAATGCTCGACGGGCAGATGGTCTACTACCAGCACGCCGACGGGCGGGTGTGCATCGTCTTCCCGTTCATGGACAAGGTCATCATGGGCTCGACGGACATCCGCATCGACGATCCCGACGAGGCCCGCTGCGATGAGAGCGAAGTCCAGTACATGCTCGAGACGCTCCGCAGCGTGCTGCCGAACATGGAGATCCGGCGCGACCAGATAGTGCACGTCTTCTGCGGTGTACGCCCGCTGCCGGCCAGCGGCTCGAAGGTCACCGCTGTCGTCAGCCGGGGCCACAGCATTCATACGGTCGAGCCGGACGCCGACCGCCCGTTCGCCGTGATGTCGCTTGTGGGCGGCAAGTGGACGACGTTCCGCGCCATGGCCGCCCAGGCCGGCGACAAGGTGCTCGCCCGCCTGGGCCGCGAGCGGAAAACCGCCACGGACGATATGCCCATCGGCGGCGGCAGGGATTGCCCAACCGACGACCAGCAGCGAAAACAGTGGATCGCCCGAGTCGCCGGCGAGACGGGACTTTCCGAACCACGCATAGCCGACCTCATGGCTCGCTACGGAACCCACGCCGAACGCTACGCCCGCGCCGAAATCGATAATGCGGATGCGGGCGCCCAGCAGCCGCTGAAAAACCTGCCGGACTACACCGCCGGCGAGATCCGCCGCATCGCGGCCGAGGAATACGTCCAGCACCTCGACGACCTCATCTGCCGCCGAAGCATAATCGCCCTTCTCGGCCAGGCTACCGAGCCTGCGCTGATCGAACTGGCCGACGTCGCCGGCGAAGTCCTGGGCTGGGACGCCGACCGCCAACAAGCCGAAGTAGCCCGCGCCCTAGACGAAATCCGCATGCCGTCGTGAATCTCCGGCAAGGGCCAGTGACCGTCGGCAAGAAACACCGCGGGCCCGGCCGACATCTCGACCGAGCCCGCGGGCATTATCTTGAAATGTTCGCTGCTCTACGACGCATGCCTTCTCTGTCGCACCGTGCCTAGAACCACCAAGCTGCGCCGGCTTTTTCGCGGAGGATGATGGGCTTGAGGTACTCGACGGCCTTTTCGAAGCCCTCGTTGGTGCTCATCAGCGAATCCTCGTGCTCGATGCTGATCACGCCGTCGTAATCGTACAGGCGGAGCATCGAGATGAACGGCCGCCAGAAACTGTCGCCGTGGCCGTAGCCGCACGTGCGGAAGACCCACGCCCGCTTCTTGACGTCGCCGTAGCTCTTGATGTCCAGGTTGCCCGTGATGCCGGAGTTGCGCGGGTCGATCGCGCAGTCCTTGGCGTGAACGTGGAAGATGCACTTGTTCTCGCCGAGGAACCGGGCGGACTCGACCGGGTCGATGCCCTGCCAGAAGAAGTGGCTCGGGTCGAGGTTCGCGCCGAGGCACTTGCCGGCCGCCTTGCGCAGCCGGACGATGTCCTCGGGGTTGTGCAGCGTCATGCCCGGGTGGGCCTCGAAGGCGATCTTCGTGCCGGCCTTGGCGGCGATGTCATTCCACTTCGTCCAGAACGGGATCAGCACCTGGTTCCACTGGTAGTCGGCCGCGTTTGCAAAGTCGTCCGGCCAAGGGCAGGTCACGAAATTGGGCGTCTTGTCGGTCTTGCAGCCGCCCGGGCAACCGGAGAAGTTGACCACGACGGTCTTGAGCGCCGCGGCCAGCTCGATCCCGCTCGCCATCGCCTTGATGTGATCGTTGGCGAGTTTCTTGTCGGGGTGGACCGGGTTGCCATGAACCGCGACGCCCTCGATGGTCAGGCCGCGGTCGGCGACCTTGGCCTGGAGCTCCTTGAGGCGCCGCTTGCTCTTGGTAATTCCGATCAGGTTCCATGGGTCGCCCGGATACGCCCCGGCCGGCAACTCGAACGAGTCGAGGCCTACCTTCTGGCAATAGTCCAGAGCGTCGTCGAACTTCATCCCGCCGAACAATGCTCCCATCACGCCAAGCTTCATGATTGTCTCCTTCTGGGCCGTATGAGTGTGCCGTTATGCCTGCCGATCCGCGGCGAAAGGCGGCGCACAACCGCCGCGCCCCGGCCACCTGTCTCTTCGGACTGCTTATTATCCGCGCCGCGAAGCCATTCGCAAGCTTCTTGCGACGATTGTGCGGGGCGGTGTTCGGCACCGCGAGGCGCGGTTGAAAACGCCGGGGCGAACGTCTATCCTCGCGGGCATGAGAAGCGGGTCGCCTAAACATCTTGCGCATGGCCGATGCGGCAAGTGGGACGCCTCGGGCGTGCTGCTCGATGATTCCATCGCCGGCGGGCCGGCCGACGTGCGCGGGTTCTTCGACAACGACCGGCCCATCGAGCTGGAGATCGGCACGGGCAAGGGCACGTTCCTGCTGGCCCGGGCGAGGCAGCGGCCCGACCTGAACTTCGTGGGCATCGAGTGGGCGAGGGCGTACTGCCTCTACTCGGCCGACCGATTCCGCAGGGCCGGGCTACCCAACGTCCGTATGATCCGCGCCGACGCCGGGGCGTTCGTAAAAGACTGTCTGCCTGCCGACAGCCTGTGGCGGGTGCATGTGTACTTCCCGGACCCCTGGCCGAAACGCAAGCACCACCGCCGCCGGCTCATTCAGCCAGCCTTCGTGGGCCAGGTGCGACGAATCCTCCAGCCGGGCGGGCAACTGCTCGTGGTGACCGACCACGCCGGCTATTTCCAGCACATCCGCCGCGTGCTCAGCGACGCGCCCGGCTTCGCCCGCGTCCCCATGCCCAAAATGGCCGGCGAGGAAAACGAACTGGTGGGCACGAACTTCGAACGCAAGTACATCGCCCAGGGCCGACCGCTGAACGCCATGGCGCTGATGCGGTACGTGTGACGGTGAGCGGGCCTGCCGGATTGCCACCTGCCAAGGAACAGCCGCGCCACTTCGTGCGCCCTAATCCGAAGCCGCACGCCTTCGTTTCAGGTTGGAAAACGACTCCGGAGGCCCCAGGTAAGAGTCCACTACCCCACCGGTGTCGATCACGATTTTGTCCAGCACCATTCCCGGATCCACCATCCAGAGTTTGAGGACATGCCGGCCGGCCTTGGCGAGGGTGAACTGTTTTTGCATCTTCCTTACATTGTCAACGACACTGGCTGACCCGCCCGATACCTCCACCGGGGTTCCGCCATCAAAAGAAACCGCATATCTCAGCCCATAGCCGGCATGTATCGGCCGGGTCGGGCTGGATTGCAGTGTTACCGTCATCGTCCCCGTGCTGAACAAGTATACGTCGTATTCCAGAACGGGAGAGGATGAGGCGATGGCGCTTCCCGTATTTGCGGGAATGGTCGGCGGCAGTACGGTTACCGAATCCCCCGTCCTTCCCAAGCCGGCTATGATCTCCCAGCCCGCGCCTCCTTTGTCCACTTTCCGGGAATAGTGTTCGGCTTCAATGGACACATAACCGTGGCTCTCCACAAATCCCACCACCTTCTCCGGTGTCGGAAATGCCGGGTTAAACGCCGTAACGGAAGCACGGAGCGCCTTTCCGGTTCCCTTGAATGTAACCGTCGCCCGTTGTTTTCGGCCTTTGGGCGCCTTGTCCCAGTCAACGGTGACCCAGATACGGGATTCCTTATCGAATTGCCCCGAGCTCTCACTTAATCGAACCCAGTCATCAGACACCTGGGCCGTCCATCGAACCGCGCCGGCCCCTGAATTGTACAGGTCGATAAACCGTCTGTTTTTGGAATAGACGCTGAAGTCGGGAAGAACATAATCGTCACCGCCTTCCAGGGCCATCTTCAGGGAGGCTGGGCCGGAACCGCTGTAGTGGCTCAGGGGCGGCATGTCAAATTGATGCGCCTGGCCACCATAAGGGCCGGGCATGGAAGCCATGTGATTCCACTTGTCTCCCACCGTTACCAGCGACGTGTTGTAATGCTCGATGACCGCCTTCAACTCATCCAGGGCCTTCTGCGCCAGCCTGGCGTAGCCGGCGGCACTGGCCCGGCCCTGGGCGCCGTAGGCATGGCTCTTCTGCGCGTAGAGCACTTTCTTGTTGTGAAGCCCGGCACATTTCACATTGTATAAGACCATTTGAAAGAAGGCGTCCTTGAGTTCTCCGGGCAGTTGAGCATAGAGCTCATCCGTCTTGCGGATCAATTTATCATAAGCATCGATGCGCCGCTGGGCCTCGTCATTGTAATTATCGAGGCTGAACCAATCCCATTTCGTGCCCGTCTTCCTTGTTGCCTGAACCATGGATTCCGGCCTTCGGGCGTACCCCAGTTCAAAATGCTTTTGCAGGATGTCCGCGATCGGTTCGGCAAATTGCGTTCCAAAATCCCGGGCCGCCCATGACAGCAGGAACGTGCGCGAATTGCCGCTGGTGCAACCCCCGATGTCCCATCCCATACGCAGG
>JAUWQU010000317.1 GCA_030610965.1 Phycisphaerae bacterium | reverse complement strand
GCGGATGCGCCGGCGATATTGCGTGGGCGCAGCAGCGCGGAAGGAGCAGCCATGATCCTCTCGGCCGGGCTTACACCCGCTTGGCAGCAGATACTTACGTTCGATTCGTTTCGCTTCGGCGAGGTCAACCGCGCCGGCCGGGCTATCTGGTGCGCGTCGGGCAAGGTCTTCAACGCGGGGATCGCGGCCCATCATCTCGGCGGGCCGAGTGTGACACTGGCGCCCGTGGGCGGTCCGGCCTGGGGTGCTATCGAGGCGGAACTCGCGGACCTTCGCGTGCCGTGCAGATGGATTCGCACGAGCGCGGCCACGCGGGTTTGCACGACCATCCTCGACGCGGCCACGGGCTCGATGACCGAGCTTGTCGAGAATGGCCGGGGCTTGACGGCGATGGAATTGAGGCTGTTTCGCCGCGTCTACGCCGCCCAGGCCGCCAGGGCGGACGTGGTGGTGCTGATCGGCTCGCTGCCGGAAGGGACGCCCGAGAGCTACTATCGCGAGCTGATGGAAAAAACGCCCTGCCCGGCCGTGCTGGACTTCCGCGGGCAGGGGCTTCTATCGGTGCTGGATCTCGAACCTCTGCTGGTCAAGCCCAACCGCGAGGAATTGGCCGGGACCGTCGGCGACTCGCTGGAAACCGACGACGACCTCTTGCGGGCGATGCGGTCGCTCAACGACCGCGGCGCCAAGTACGTGCTGATAACCCAGGGCCCAGGCCCGGTCTGGCTGAGTTCCGCCGGCGAGGCCTGGCGGCTGACCGGCCCGGCGATTGCGGACGTCGTCAACCCAATCGGCTCGGGCGACGCCATGGCCGCCACTATCGCCTGGGCCGTCCGGGCAGGCAGGCCGATGGTCGAGGCGGCTCGCCTGGCAATCGCGGGAGCGGCACAGAACTGCCGCCAACTCCTGCCATGCCGCCTGGACCCCACAACCCTGGCAGCCGAGGCGGAACTGGTGCGAGTCGAAGCAATACGGCTCTAGCCAGAGTCGCAAAGGAAGGTCATAAGTCTTAGGGCGCACCATCGGGGTCGGCGGAATGTTTTGGAGACACCGTGTCCAATGCCGCCGCATATACTTGCTTGGCCGGGCGGCGCTGCACGGCGGATTATCACCGCAGTCACATGTGAGCCTGCCACCAGCCCGCTAATGCCTCAGGCTTCTGCTTCGGCCAAGACCAGTTCGATCACCTTCGGCAGAGTTTCTGCCACCTCCGCCGAGAGTTCCAGGCCGACAGAGACCTCCTTGGGTTGGATCCCGAAGATCACGACTTCCTTCGGGGCACAACCCAGGTGCTCGGCCGACATCAACGTATCGAGCAGGCCGAACTCGTGCAGCGAAAGGGCTCTCTCGGTGTCTCGGATGAGGTCGGCGGTGCCGAACCGGAAAACCGTGCCGGGCTTGCCGTCGGTCTTGACCGCGTCGATGACAATCACCTTGGTCCGATCAGCCACCTCGTCCACAAGGTCCACTCCGGACGTGCCCCCGTCGAGCAACTCGACATCCGCAGGCATGGGCAGATTTCTCATCGCCTCGATCACGCGCACACCGACACCCTCATCCCGCATTAGAATGTTGCCGATGCCCAAGACAAGCGTATGTCTCACAATGCAGATCCTCCGCACGGCGCCTCCGGGCGCCTTGCCGCCATGTCCCGCCTTCAAGTCGGTTCTCTAGCAGCCCTTAGAAATGGGCTGCTAGACGCGGATGAGGACCTCCTTGGACTCCTTGGACTCCTTGCCGGGCCGAACCATGTGGACGGCGCAGGCAAGGCAGGGGTCGAAAGAATGGACCACTCTCAGGATCTCAATCGGCTGGTCCCTGTCGTCGATCACGGTGCCTATCAGCGCCTGCTCGATCGCACCATGCTGGCCCGTGTCGTCCATGGGCGATACGTTCCATGCGGTCGGGGTGATGACCTGGTACCTGGCGATCTTGGAGTCGGCGATCTGAATCCAGTGTCCCAGCGCGCCGCGCGGCGCTTCGGTGAGCCCGATGCCCTCGGAGTTCCTCGGTGTCTTGCTGGGGGTGTAGACATCCTCGCCGGGCACCAGCTCGGTGAGCCACACCGCCATTGCGTTGGCCACCAGCTCGGTCTCCAGGGCTCTTGCCGCGATTCTGTCGATGACGGAGACGCCGCCAGAGTAGTTCCCGCTGACCTTCATCCGGGCCAGCGGACCGGCCTCGTAGACCGTGCCCTCATACCGGGGCGACTTGACGAAGGAATAGGCGCCTTCCTTTGCCACATCCGGTTCCGTGACGCCGACGCTGGGGTTCAGGTTGCCGCTCTCGGGCGTGTACCAGGAGCGCTTCACGTACTCGGTGATCTTTGCGGCATTCACCGTTCCGGGATCGCCTCCGGTGATCCGGCCTCCGGCCAGGAGCTTGGCCCCTTCGGCGGCGAGGTCGAACACTCCGTAGGACAGGAGGTTTCCGCATCCCACTCCGATGTCCGCGTAGTCGGGGAACGCTTCGGCGACGGCCCCGACATCCGGGACGTAGACGGTGGAGATAAACGCGCGTAGCTCCGTCAGCAGGGCCGTGAAAGCGGCGACCTTCTCGGCGGTGACGATCTCCGAGGACCCGCCCGGGACGAAGTTGGCTGCCATCGGGAGCCTGCCGCCGAAGATGGCGCCCATCTGATGGGCCTTTCTCCGTATCGCCAAGGCCTCAACATAATGCCCTACCAACGCCGCGGCAATCTCACCGGTGACCATGTCGTCGGTGACGAAACGCGGCGTCCAGGGGGATATGTCAAGGATGTCGGTGGTGTTGATGTAGTCCAGGGCAGCGAGGTGGTAGAAGTGCAGCACGTGCGACTGAATGAAATTCGCCCCCAACACCAGATTCCGCAGGATCCTGCCGTTGGCGGCGGGTACCACGCCGAAGGCATCTTCCAACGCCAACGTGGAGGCCATGGCATGGGAGATCGGGCAGACGCCGCAGATCCTCTGCGTATAGTGGGTGGCGTCTCGCGGGTCCCGGCCGATCAGGATCTTCTCGAAGCCCCGGAACATCGTGCCCGAACACCACGCGTCGACCACCCGCTGCCGGCCCTTTACCTTATCGACGCTCACCTCGATGTCCAGGTGGCCCTCGATCCTCGTCATGGGACTGATTTTTAGAGTTTCTGCCATCGTGGAATTCCTTTCTGATCAAGCGAAGCCTCGGGGCCTCTACTTGCGACCAGCCATCTATTTCGTCTGGGAAGATTTGTAGAACGGGGCCATCCTGTCCGGGAACGACGGCTCGGTGCAGCCGTAACAGGGCGCCCCGGCGCCGACGCACCAGTTCACGCCGTTTTCGCCGGACCCACCCGCGTTCCACATTCGCGTGGGACAATCCGACCTGGTGTTCGGGCCGTTGCAGCCCAAGGCGTTCAGGCATCCGTACTCACCCAGTTCCTCAGCCTTTTGCGTGTTTCTGCGGGGACACTGGTCGTGGACCTTGGTCCCGAAGAACACCTTGGGCCGGCCATCTCTGTCGAGGGGCGGGACCTGGCCATTTAGTATGCAGGCGATTGTCCCTATTATCCAGTCGGGGTGTGCGGGGCAGCCGGGAATGTTGACGACCGGGACATCGTCACCTACAACATCTCGCACGCCCATCGCCTCGGTGGGGTTGGGGGCTCCGGCGACCATGCCGCCATAGGCGGCGCAAGTTCCCACGGCGATCACGAGGTCGGCGCTTGCGGCGTATCGCTGGACGGCCTCGAGAGCGGTCTCAACGACGCCATCGGGAGTCTCCCAGAGGTGACAGTACAACCCATCCTCCCCTGTCGGGATGGCGCCTTCCACCACGAGGATGTACGGGCCATTGCCATCGTTGTAGGCCGTCTCCGCCGCCTCCACCGCCATTGCGCCGGCGCCGGCCATGATGGTGGGGTGGAAGTCCAGGTCCAGGACGTTAAGCAGCAGGTCATCGATCGGCAACATGCTGATCGTGTTGATCAGCGACACGGAGCATCCGGTGCAGCTTTGGGCTTGAAGCCAGACAATGGGGGGTAATGTGTTGGTCTCCGTACCAAGCGCTTCCCTCAGTCCCAGTAGACCGGAGGCGGGGATTCCCAGCGCGGTCGCCACCATGGAGGTGGCCTTAAGGAAATCTCGACGGGTTAGCTTCATGGCTCTGTCTCCCTTCTCTCTGTGCCGGTTGAGCCTTTAGATAAACACATAATGTCCTCTTTGCACGAGATCGTTGTCTCGATGGGTCTCTTATCCTGACTGGGTCAGATCAAAGGGCGTCTAACTCACCGTCTGTGCGCCCTCGCTGGCCGCCGGGCGATCCGGTTCGCCGGGGTCCTCGCTGCCGGTCCGGCGCGCAGTCAAAGTGAGTGTCCGCGAGCGTTTGGATGACATGTTCTGAAGCGCCAGGATGGCCTCTTGCATGGAGTTCTGGGAGCCTTTGGGGGAGATGGGGATGCGATCGGACCTCTGAAGGGCACGGCCCAGTTTTCGAACCGTTTCCCTACTGGCCAAACGCCTGAACAAATCCCGCCGCGAAAACTCCATGCTGTTCTCCATACCTCCTTGGATCTTGAAGTACACCGCAGCCAACTAGCTGATGGCCGATGCTATCTGAATTCATAATTGCGCTTAGCAGCCCGTTTAGAAAGCTATCTCTGCTGCGAGCGGCCTGGATTCCTGCGCGTCTGCGTCAGCATTAAAAGTCCTCGACAAAGCTAAGGCTTTGCCTGCGGTTTCTTCCTTGATGATCAAATGCTAAAAAATCCCGGCTCGCTCTCGCGACGAGATCCATTTCTAAACGGACTGTTAGCGGCGCTACGATAGGATAGAAGATCATCGAAGTATAGGATGATGACGCCTGATCGTCAAGGAAAAAGCGAGAACTGTCACAAAACACAGAACATCATTGAACCGAGATTTCCAAAATGAACTCGTGCCCACGACCACCGGGGGCCTTTGCGATGATCTTGCTACGGTGTCTGGGACCGTCAAGCTATTCCCGAACTCCAAGAAGTGGAGTAAAGAGTATGACTTAGCTGAGTAACGGGCAATGGACGAGAATTCCTCCCCCGCCCACAACGTGTTGTCTCGGCGGGTGCGAGGGCTGGCCAGGATGAATCAACTCTTTTACTTGTCGGCAGTGGCGGCCTGGGGGGACTTGGCCTTGAGCCATGCCTCATACTTGCCGCGTATCAGTACGGTCACCACGCCGTAAACCAGGCCCACGGCGCAGGAGACCATCAGGTGGGCGGTGGTGGAGACGTGCGTCGCGCCGGTTTCCAGGTTCATGACGCCGAAGTAAACGCCCGCGCCGACGAACCACGCGGGGACGAAGTTGAACATCGGAACCCGCTCGGCGGAGATGACGGCGATGACCACCACAAACACGGATATGGCCAGGGCCGGCGTGCCGGCGAGTTGGGGGATCCCCTGGCCGATAACGCCGATCAGTTCAATGATCGCGATGCTGGCCAGCGCCCCGCCCAGGTAACTGAGCAATACCTTCGCGCCGCCCTTGAGCGTGCAGCCGGCCAGGAAGTACATCGCCCAGGCCTGGAAG
>JAUWQU010000484.1 GCA_030610965.1 Phycisphaerae bacterium | reverse complement strand
TGACTGTGTCTCTTCTTCTTCTTCTTCTTCTTCTTCTATTACCTACTACCTATTACCTTCTTCTCCTATTACTTACTACCTATTACCTTCTTCTCCTATTACCTACTACCTATTACCTATTACCTTCTTCTCCTATTACCTACCACCTACTACCTATTACCTTCTTCTCCCATCAGCGCGCCCGGCAGCTTCTCGACGAACCGTCTGATCTCGTCGCGCACGCGGCGGTAGCAGTCGAGGGCCTGCTGGTCGGTCTTGGCGGCCTGGGCCCGCGCGGGCGGGTCGTCGAAGCCGACGTGGGCCACCTTCGCGTTGCCCCCAAAGACAGGGCAGGCCTCGTGGGCGTGGCCGCAGACGGTCACGACGTAGTCCAGCGGCAGGTGCATCAGTTCGGAGACGTTCTTGGACCGCTGGCCGGTGATGTCCACGCCGGCCTCGGCCATCACCTTGACGGCGTTTGGGTTGAGGCCGTGCGTTTCGATCCCGGCCGAGTATGCCTCGATCACGTCGTCCTTGAGGTGCCGTGCCCAGCCTTCGGCCATGTGGCTGCGGCAGGAGTTGCCGGTGCATAGGAACAGGACTTTCAGTTTGTCGCTCATGGTCTTTCCTTGCTCACCCAGTCAAAATGGATCACACCGGCCAGGCGGCAGAACCAATATCGTGTGACCGACACCGAGACACCTTTCATGCGGCGGAGCAGGCGGAGGAGACTCCCCCTCCTGAAGCCTCGACGGATGGAGAGGTTCGCATCATGTCGAACCTCCCGCGAAAAACGCCGCGACATCAAGGCGCATCCGGCATAGCAGGCCACACACCGCTGGAGATCGTTCACGAGGACGGTTCGGCGAACGAACGAGCGGAGCCGCTCCAAGAGCGCGAGGATCACATCGTCCCCCAAGTGATGAAAGAACATCGACCCGATGGCGCAGTCGTATGGCTCGTCAGGTTGGTGGGTAAAGATGTCGCCGTCCACAACCCGAACCCTCGAGTCATTGGCGGCATGGACCGCCTGTCGTGCAAGTAGCGCCGCATGGGGGTTGCGCTCCAGACACACAAACTCGACATTGAGGCCGCGTCTTATGGCCCACCGGCTCACAGCGAGGGGAATGCTGCCGTTGCCCGAGCCGATGTCCAAGACGCGCAAAGGGCGGTTCGTCGGTGCCCGTCTGACTTCGGCCTCCAGAAACTTCCGAACGACCCGGGTTCCGCCCAGGAGGCGGTTGCTGATCGCGCAAAGCCGCACACTCTCCGCGAGTTGTTCGGCGTCAATATCCCGCCCGTCGAGAAGTTCGGGCTCAGTAGCTCGCTGATCGAGAATCATGTGTTTCTGCCTTCATGATTGTGGTAATGGGCGCACAGTTCGTCGCGGCTCATCTTGCGGATGGCCTTGAGTCGCTTGGCGTCCTGGCGGATTCGCTGGTCCTTGGCCAGGCAGTTGAGCGTCATTTGGATTGCGGATTGCGGAAGGCGGATTGCGGATTCTCCCGATCGGGGTTTTGCGGTCGAGTTGCCGGGGTCTTCCCTGGGCGCGGCGAGAGGTTCTTCGGCGAGGCGGTAGTAGATCCACCGGCCGTCCTTTCGCGGTTCCGCCAGTCCGGCCTGGTGGAGGATGGCCATGTGTTTGGATACGGTCGAGGGCGCCAGGCCGAGCAGCTCGATCAACTGGCAGACGCACAACTCTCCGCTTGCCAGTGCCAGCAATGCCCGGATCCGGTTCTCGTCGGACAGCGCCTTGGTGATGTTCAGGAATTCCCGCATTGTCGGCCTCTCGGGTTCGGCCTCGCGACGGCTTGGGGGCGGGGTCGGTTCATAATGCGTCACTTCGCCACTTATCGAAGTATAACACGCGCCGCATCCCGGGTCAACCGGGGAAGATGAAGATTACGCGAGGTGGTTGTTGCGGTCTGGTTTTCAGGTGTCTTCGGTTGCCTGGGGTGATCGGGGGATGCCCGGCGTTTCGCCCCGACTTGGCCGGGGACTCAACATTGGGCGTTTTGAGCGCTGTCAAAGCGCCCGCGCGGTGTGTTTTGGCGCGGTTATGGCGCTGTTTGGGCGGGTTGAAGGGTGTCAGAAGGGGTCAGAAGAGTACTCGGGAGCCTACGGCAAGGGGGGTGGAAGTGGTCGCCAAGTGCTTGTTGGAGTTGTCGAACGGCGTCCGGCGGGGTGCAGTGGCAGGGGTATACGTACCGGATTGAGTACTTGGCGACCAGTTCGAGGGCCTCGGCGAGCCAAAACGTCGGATGACATCGCCCCGAGTGCCCCCGACGGGTCCGCCCGCCGGGTGTGTCAGCCCGGGTCCGAACATGCAACCCACGGCCCGATTTTAGCTCGCATGGCCGGGCGGGCCTGGAAGGCATACGTTTTCTGCTGTGAAAAGTGCAGGAAAAACGCCCTGGGCATGGTCGCAAGCGGGGTTTTATGGGTCTTGACAGGTGTGGGATGTGTTCCTATACTTGCCGGCCTGTATTCTGGCCGTCCGGCTGCGGTGACCAAGGCGTCACCGTGCGGGATATGGAAAATCGGAAAGGATTTTACTCAGTGGCCAAGAAAGTAGGTCCCCGGAAATCCGCATCTGGCAAGGGCAAGAAGGCAGCCAAGCCGGCTGCCAAGCGCGCGAAAAGCGCCCCCAAGAAGGCTGTCAAGAAGGCAGTCAAGAAGGCAGTCAAGAAGGCTGCCGGGAAAGCCGTTGCCAAGGCCGCAAAGAGCGCCAGGAGCGCAAAGCCTGCCAGGCCCTCACGTAAGAGCACAGCCAAAGCGGCCGCCAATCTCGGCAAGCTACACGCCAAGTCCAAGAAGGTTAGCAAGGCCAAGAAGGCTGGCAAGGCCAAGAAGGCTGGCAAGGTCCGCAGTCCGCTGACAAAGGGCGAACTCAAGGAATTCCGCCAGTTGCTTCTGGCCAAGCGGCGAGAGTTGGTCGGCGACATGACGGGGCTCGAGGCCGAGGCCCTCGGGGCCGACCGGCAAGAGTCCAAGGGCGACATTTCCGATCACCCGGCCGACGCTGGGACCGACAATTTCGAGCAGGAGTTCTCGCTGGGCCTTCTCGAGGGCGAGCGGAACATGCTGACCGAGATAGATCAGTCTCTAAGCCGAATAGAGAATGGCAGTTACGGTGTTTGCCTGGGCACCGGCAAGCAGATTCGCAAGGCCCGGCTGGTCGCCAGGCCGTGGGCGCCTTACAGCATCGAGTACGCCCGCATGGTCGAAAAGGGCCTGGTTCGAGCCGGCGAGAGGATCGTTCCGGACGACGAGGACGACGACGTCGATCAGGATTAGGAGGCCGACGATGATGATTAGGGTTACGACGAACAGGTCGGCTCTTCGTCCCACAGGGTGATCTATCTTGGCCGGCGCCGCCGATGAAAAAGACCGCTTGACCGCCCGGCCGGACGCCGGCAAGATGAAGCTCGCCTGGCGCAGCGCCGCGGCGGTGGTGCTTTTCCTGGCGATCACGGCCATCTCCCTGGTGGCCGACCTGTGGTCCAAGCAGGCGGTTTTCTCGTCGCTGCTGGCCGATCCCAACGTTCCCATCCGAACCCGGGCGATCCTGCTGGCCCGCGGCCCGGACATCGAGCCGCGCGACGTGCTCAAGAACCTCGACCTTCACCGCAAGGTAGGCGTGGGGCTGCGGCTGTCGCTTTCCACAAACCCGGGCGTGGTGTTCGGCCTGCCGATGCCGCCGACTTTAGTTGCTGTGGCGACTGTGGTTACGATCCTGCTGGTGGGGTGGTTCTTCGCGGTTTCCCCTGCGGTCGCCAGATGGACGCACGCGGCTCTGGGGCTGATCCTGGCCGGGGCGCTGGGCAACTTCTACGACCGCATGATCGCCGCGGTGTGGATCCCGAACCTTCCCACGCCTATAACCCTTCAGGTGCGGGACTTCCTGGACTTCTCCGAGGTCCATGTCATGGGCCTGAACTACCCCTACATCTTCAACGTCGCCGACGTCTGGCTGGTTATCGGCGTGGGCATTCTCCTGCTGCATTGGGTCTTTGCCGGCCGGGGCGGCAAGGAGAGGTCCCCTGCGAAGAAATAGCCGCCCCGCGCGGGTCTCGCCGGGAGTGAGCGCCATTTCTGCATGGCGGATCATAACACATTATACAACCATCATTTGATGGGGTATAAGGCTTCAGACTTCAGACTTCAGGCTGCAGGAGAAGAGGCTACAGGCTTCAGGCTTCAGGAGAAGAGGCTACAGGCTACAGGCTTCAGGAGAAGAAACAGTGGCCGACA